>NZ_FPLG01000076.1:0-2842 GCF_900120065.1 Moritella viscosa | reverse complement strand
TTTGTTTCTTATCAACTACTTAATTGTTTATTCATTGTCTGTGCATTTTTTGTACATCTTCTTTGTAGGCCGTTAATTCTGCTTTTAAATTGAATAAATAATGAAGTTCTTTTAAATCAAAAGCTTAATTAAGTGCCCATTTTAAATGGATAAAATAGATATTTAATAAGTCTTTTTGCAACAACAGCTTACTGCGGTACTACTCACATGTAGTTAAAAATATTGCCCGTAACATGTAATGCAGTTGATTTGACCTTTGATCACATTTTTTAATATTTGATACTGTGTTTGTTACAGATTTATTGAACTTTTTATAAATCTAGATACACTCGCGTCATAAAAATAGCGCTGACTCATACAGAGTTGTGCACCATAAAATGGAAGTAATGATGAAAAATGTTAAAAATGTAGCATTAGCTGCAACAACTCTTGCAGCTCTATCTTGCAACGCGTTCGCGGCTGATTATTCTGATGATATCCATAAGAATGATTACAAATGGTCACAGTTCAACTTAATGTATGCCGTTGGTGAAAAACCAAGTGGTGAAGATAATCTAAAGCATGATTATTTAGAAATGGAGTTTGGCGGCCGCTCAGGGGTTGTTGATCTATACGGTTATGTTGATGTATTTAATCTAATGAGTTCTGACTCTAGCGATTCAGATAAGAAAGATGATGCAAGCAAAATGTTCATGAAACTTGCTCCGCGTTTTTCTCTTGATGGCATGACTGGTCAAGATTTGTCTTTTGGTCCAGTACAAGAAGTATATATAGCTACGTTATTTAACTGGGGTGGCGGTTCTGCAAACGCGAATGGCGGCAATGGCGATGTTAACAATGCATTCTTCGGTCTAGGTTCTGATGTGATGGTGCCTTGGTTAGGTACAGTCGGTATGAATGTTTATGGTTTATACGATATCAACGCGAAAGACTGGAATGGTTACCAATTCTCGATGAACTGGTTCAAACCTTTCGTTAACTTTGATAACGGTAGTTTCATCTCTTACCAAGGTTACATCGATTACCAATTTGGTGCTGATACAGATGCAAATCATGTTAGCAGTGGTGGTGTTATGTTCAATGGTATCTACTGGCACTCAGAGCGTTACTCTGTGGGTTACGGCTTAAAAGCGTATAATGATGCTTATACACTTGAAGATGGTGTAGCATTTGGTGGGGTAGACACTTCAGGCTTCGCACATTACTTCGCTGCAACATACAAATTCTAAAACCTAATTTTAGAATAAATGGTGGAGCCGCGGTTAGCGTGGCTCCACATATTACTCCATTGATTTTCTATAATTTACTCACTTCTTATAACCCCCTGTAATGCTCTCTTCTGTATAATTTATTTTCAACTTAATTTTATTGTTTTACAGTAGTAATATAATTCATTATGACTGATTTATAAGCCAATAAGGCTGTTTGTAGTGCTTAGTCTATAATTATGAGTCTATTGTATCTAGCTTAATAAACTTAGATTTAGCTGCACTGAATTTATTGATGCTCAACGTTTACATACCATAATTATGGGATTTAACTGATGAACAATATCTATAAATTATTACTTTTGAGTGCCGCTTTAGTTATTTTTTCGAATACTACTGTTGCTGCTGATTATAGCGATGGCCTACATAAAAAAGACTACAGATGGATGCAGTTTAATATGATGTATGCCGTTAACGAAAAGCCGAGTAGTGAAGATAATTTAGTCCATGACTATCTTGAATTGGAGTTTGGTGGTCGCTCTGGAATTTTTGATTTGTATGGCTACGTAGACGTGTTTAATTTAGCCAATACAGATTCCACTGATTCGGACAAAATCAATGGTGCAAGTAAGCTATTCATGAAATTAGCCCCACGTTTCTCACTCGATGCAATGACGGGCAAAGATTTATCGTTTGGGCCAGTGCAAGAGGTTTACATTGCAACTTTATTTAATTGGGGCGGTGGTGGCATTACAGGTACTGATAGCAATGGTGGTGCAATAGTTGGTGGTGTTAATAATTCGTTTTGGGGGGTAGGTAGTGATGTCTCGGTACCCTGGTTTGGTAAGGTGGGCATGAACCTATATGGTTTGTATGATCTGAATGCCAAGGATTGGAATGGTTTTCAGTTTTCAATGAACTGGTTTAAGCCATTTGTGACTTTTGACAATGACAGTTTTATTGCTTATCAGGGCTATGTTGATTATCAATTTAGTGCGGATGCTATTAACGATCTTTACGTGCCAACGACAACCCATGGCGGTGTGATGTTTAATGGTATTTACTGGCACTCAGCTCGCTACTCTCTAGGTTATGGCGTGAAAATATACAAGGATGTTTATACTATTGAAGATGGCGGTGGGATAGTTGCTTTAGACTCGTCTGGTTTTGCTCATTACTTTGCGGTTACTTATAAATTCTAGTTTTATTTTTGGTTATGCTTAAAGAGCTAGTTATAATCTAGCTCTCATTACGGTGTTGGAAATTGCGAAAACTGCTTCGCTGGATCTAGGAGATTAAGCGTGCTGTGGCGCTGCTTTAAGGCTAATAAACCAGGCTGTTAACTGTGTCATGGCGTAACCCAGCAGGCCGCCAGCTAGTAATGGCAGAATAATATGAGAAACATCGCCAGCCATGGCAAAAGTAATGCAGCAACCAATAAAGGCGCCGGGTATAAACGCCAGTTTGGCATAACTAGCTTGCAGGCACATAATACTGGTGATTACACCTGTGAGGAGATAACCCAGCAGCGGAGCGTTGACAAAACTACTGGCGGAGATGGCTAACCAAGCCCAGAAGACTCCAGACAGATTAGTGAACCAAGTCATTAATACACCCTGAAATCCAGCTTTCGG
>NZ_FPLG01000063.1:0-1037 GCF_900120065.1 Moritella viscosa | reverse complement strand
TTACAGCGTAAAACCAAAAGCACGCTTAGCGTTGCAAGCGGTGGCGGTAAGCAGAAATCAGTTGCAGTAGAAGTACGTAAAAAACGTACTTACGTTAAACGTACAACAGCTGAAGATGAAGCGGCATTAGCAGAAGAAAAAGCGGCGCAAGAAGCAGCTGAACTGAAAGCACAGGCAGAAGCGAAAGCACAAGCAGAGGCAAAAGCAATCGCTGATGCTGAAGCAAAAGTAAAAGCGGACGCAGAAGCAAAAGTAAAACGTGATGCTGCAGAAAAAGCAAAACGTGAAACGAAACAGAAAAATACTAAATCAAAAGAGGCAGATGATATGGCGAAGCGCGAAGCGGAAGCGTTGAAGCAGAAGCAGGAGCAGGAAGCCACTCGTAAAGCGGAGCTGGAAGCTCAACAGAAAACTGAAGAAGCACGTAAATTAGCAGAAGAGAACTCAGCACGTTGGGCTGCAGAAGAAACTGAGCGTGCCAATAAAGATAAAACAGCTGATTACCATGTAACAACATCAACTCATGCACAAGCTGCAGAAGATGATGCTGATGCACGTTCAGAAAAAGGTGTTCGTAAGAAAAAACCTGTTGCACCAGTTGAACCGGCAAAAGCGGCACCAAAAGGTAAAGGTAAAGCACGTAAAGCGAAAGGTCGTAAACCTGATAACCGCTATAGCCGTCATCAAGGTAAATCAGTTAATGCACCAGAAGCTATGCAACAAGGTTTTAATAAGCCAGTTGCTAAAGTTGAACGTGATGTTCGCATCGGTGAAACGGTCAGTGTTAGCGAACTAGCACAGAAAATGGCAATCAAAGCGACTGAAATCATCAAGTATATGATGAAGCAAGGTTCTATGGTTACTATTAACCAAGTACTTGACCAAGAAACTGCACAACTTATCGCAGAAGAAATGGGCCATAAAGTTATCTTGGTTAAAGAAAATGCACTTGAAGAAGCTGTATTAGCTGAAGCGCAAGGTGAAGGTACTAAAGTTACTCGTGCACCAGTTGTTACTATCATGGGTCACGTAGATCA
>NZ_FPLG01000110.1:0-89455 GCF_900120065.1 Moritella viscosa | reverse complement strand
CGAACGACCTAGCCGAAAGGTGAACATAATAGGCATAATGGCATTAATATGACAGGTTGGAGATATTAAATTTATGGTACAACTAGCTAGTTAATTGATAAATAACAGGTCTGTTATTTATCTCAATTTCGCTCGTCTTGGGTTTAATCCCAAGATGAAGTATCCACTAAGATCAAACACGTTATTTACTATATAAAGAAGGGCTTGGGCTTGCTCAACACTCGAATAAGGTGTCGGCTGCGCGACACCTATTCTTATATGTTATGTTTCGGTATCATCATCTGATTGCAAGTATAACAACGCTTTCAAGGCTGGTCTATTTACTGAAAGTATTAATGTAATTATGACTAGCATTCCCATAACTAACTTCATTACTTTTATAAAATACGCTTTTCGATTTCTGGTATATTTGGGTCAGTTGCTTTGACATATAGCTTTTAAATAGCAGTTGTTCAGAAACTTCAAGATCATTTACATTTAAATCTGATAGTAAATTTCTACTAAAAAAATCTGAACGTAATTGAGATAGGTGACTTTATTTAGTGATATGAGTTTAATTTAAGGTATTTAATTCTTTATTTTTAAGACGTATATATATTGTGGTGTTATGGTCACGTGATTCAAATTAACAATGGATGTCCTAATTACCCCATCCTAATTAACCCACAGTACATCTTCAGGGATCGGCCAGCGTAATTGTTTAAAGTGGATATTAACAGCGGTCACGGTTTTATTGACTACATGAGGAGCTAAGCCATTTTTTGTAGTTTCAACTTCAGGAAGTTCAGCCATTATTCAATTGTTACATCCACTGATGTCATGCATTTTACCTTTGATATAACAGGTCGATTCGCGTAATTGACCGTTAGGCCAATACTTGTTTGTTACACCGTGGAGTTTGCCATTTTTAAAGTATTTTTGATGCCAGAGCTTTCCTCTGCGGTAAAATTGATGAAGACCATCTTCTTTGCCATTCTTATAATTCGTTTTTAACTTTAACGTCCCTGTATCGTAATAACGAAGATATGGACCATTTTGCTTGCCGTCAATGAAGGCAACTTTAAATCTTAAGTTACCGTTGGAATGATATTTTATAAGGCTACCTGTAAAAGGAATTTGACTACCTTTTTCAAAGATGAGCCCCTTGTCTTCAGTGACGTTTTCCGCCGGAATTTCCTTTATAGAGAGGCTCGATAAGGGCTGGTTTGCACAAGAGAAGAGTAAAAGTGCTAATAATATAAAGCAGTTATTCATTTTATCCGCCTAAAGTGGTTGTTGTTAAATTTAGATTGTCTACTATACCATTAAAATTAAATAGAGTAAGGACGGTATCATCTACAGTGCTTTGTACAACATGATACTAATAATTGGTTAACACAAAAAAGCCCAGCAAACGCTGTAATGCCGATCAGTTAAGAAAAAATAGATTGATTTTTAGCTGAATGAGATCAAAATCCGATGTTTACACTTCAAAAGAGAGGAAATAGCCACTGCATTTATACAGAGTAAATTTTTATCACGCACTGCGTGAAGCATCAACACGTCTAACAAAAATGGCAGCTCTGCCACTTCCATGAAAACAAATTCGATTTATTTGCTATATAGAGTGTACCGAGAGACCGGACTCATTCAACAACAGGATAAGTTTTATCCCCAAAAACAAGCTTGTCTGTCTTCTTGAACTATCTCTAACAATGGATCTAGATACTGATTAATTCCTTCAGATTCATATACTTGCCATTTCAAGTTTTGACGTAGCCAATAAAGTTTCCAGATTTTATCTTTTTTAACATAAGTAAACTTAGCAACAAGTACCTCTGTATTTTTAGTCGGATCGTTCCACATAGGGCGAACCTCCAAAATGTACAAAGTTTGATCTTTTATTATATAATCAATATACAAGTATTCACGAGGAAAATTTTGACTTTTAATAGAACAAAAACTCTTTGCCAATTTTTCTACTTTGTATAATTCAAATTCACTAATTGCCACGAAACCCTCGAAACTTATAACGTTTTAGATAAGCAGCTAATTCAGGCTGCAAAAAAAGAACCTTCTGAGAGGTTCAATACTGAATTAGTCTGCTTCATCTATTTTGTTGGACATCCGTCCACCATGTGGAAATGTCTTTCGTACTACGAGACTAAAACAGTCATTTACATCCCTTAACCATAACACTTAAGGCATTGACTTACCTATACTAAAATCACATTTCATGAAATTCAGGCAGCACGATGCCAAACGTTCTGAAAACGCGATATATGTCTCCGTTTCATCAACTCAATTTTTCTGACTTAACCTCTATATTATTACAGCCACAAACAGGGCAAATCAATTCTACTCCAAGCATTTTTAGTACTGCTTGCCAATCTGGTTTACTGGGCGCTTTATAAGCCGCTTGTCCTAAATTTTTTCTCGCTATATTGAGATTTGTTTGCGCACCGGGATGATATAACCCGTAATATCGTACCGTTGGTTTACCTGGTAACGGCATATGCGTTAATATTTTTTGTTCAAATTTATCTACTTTAAAATTAATTCTCTCTGCTCTTCCGCTTTGATGTGAATGGTATTTAAGTTTAACCATTTCATTTTTAACGGCTAGGATCTGGCTATTATGTAAAGGCCCGCCTCGCATATAACGGGCAAGATATTTAGCAACTCCTAATCCATGCTTATACGGCTTACAAGCAAAAACTTGCCATTTTACCCGACTAAGTTTATTTGCCATGTGAACCCAATATGATGCTTCTTTATCTCCTGAATAACGCAACTGTTCACTCTTTATCGCTTGCCTAATTGCAGCTAAAAACTTTCCTCGGAATAATCGTTTTACTACTTCAGCCGGAAATAATCCCTTCCGCTTCGGGTTACACCACTCTCCAGCTTTATTTAAACCTCCGTGTGATATTAAGCAATGGATGTGCGGATGTTCACTTAAATTTCGCCCCCAAGTATGCAACGCTAATATGCAACCAACTTTGGCTTTGAGGTGTTTATCATCATTGGTTAATTGTTTTAGCGTTTGACTGACGGCTTTAAATAACGCGTCTTGAAACCAGCTACGATTAAAGCGCCATAAAGGCAGTAACTCATGTGGGAATGTGAAGATCCAATGATGGTGTTGAGTATTAAGAAGACGAGCTGACCAGTCATTTAACCATTGCTCTTTAACGACATGTGGGCAGCCTCGATGACGACAGGAATTGTAGTGAATGCCGCAAAAATGGCCTTGAGAACAATGCTGACTGTGAGCCCCCATTTTTGCTGTCCGACAGTCACGAATGAAGCTGAATGCTTTGTGCTGGTACAGCGGAAAGCCAATATTTAATTGGCTTAAACTATACTCTTGAAAGATACGCTGAACGGTCCATTTTTGCATAGCCATAAAGATAGTTCACCACTGGTTATTTAACCAGCACTATCTAAAGTCATTGCTGAAATCTAGCGTTCCCCGGGCTGTGCCCGGCATGTTCAACAGTGTATTTTACAGAATTCCGTAAAACACTTTTTTAAATTAATTAAATAACTAAAATAATAACAGTATAGTCTATTAGTTACAATCACTTACAAAACAATTAATGCAATTTAACTTGTATGACATACACAGAATGGAATTATTTATACGGGTCCGTAAAAGTAAATTACGAGTACAAATAAAAATAAAATAATCAACACATTAAAAATATGACAAGCTTCAAAGAAAGCCAATTTCACTCCGTTAAAACCTCATATTGCTCCTCATATAAATAATCACACGCTATAACTGTATATAACACCAGTTGAAAAGCGTATTTTATATGACAGCATCACCTTTCTTAGAATCTATACGAACAGAAATCAAAACGAAACATTACAGCTATAAAACAGAGAAAGTTTACATTTATTGGGTTAAACAATTTATTATTTTTAACAATAAACGACACCCTGAGACGATGGGAAATACCGAAATTGAAGGCTTCCTCAATTATTTGGCGGTTAAAAGAAAAGTAAGTGCGTCCACGCAAAACATCGCTCTTTGTGCAATTATTTTTATGTATCGTCATGTATTAAAACAAGACATTAAAGATTTAAAATACGACTTTACAAAAAAACCAAAACGATTACCCACTGTATTATTTCCCTCTGAAGTAGAAAAAATCCTCAAACATATGTCAGGCCAGTACTATTTAATTACAGCATTACTTTATGGAGGTGGGTTCAGACTAAATGAAGCTTTATCACTTAGAATCAAAGATATTGATTTAATAAATAAATCTATATTTATATTCAAAGGGAAAGGGAATAAAGATCGCTATACGCTATTACCAGAATCATTAATTCCAATGATAAAACAACAGATGGAACACGCAAAAGCTATTCATGAAAAGGATATATCTCACGGTTTTGGAAGTACGTCTTTACCAACATCATTGCATCGAAAATATAAGTCATCATTACATACATATACTTGGCAATATCTATTCCCTTCAACCACAAGGTGTATCCACCCACACGATAATTATGTCTGCCGTCATCACATTCATGATACAGCCTATTCAAAAAAATTAAGAGCAGCAGTAGTCGCAAGTAAAATAACGAAACGCGTAACAGCACATACATTCCGTCACTCATTTGCAACGCAGTTACTCAGTTCTGGTAGTGATATAAGAACAGTGCAGGAGTTGCTAGGTCACTCTGACATCAAAACCACAGAACTGTATACCCATGTGATCGGAAATAAACGAGCTGGTACACCAAGTCCAATAGATACATTACGATTTTTATAAAAAAGGCCTGTTACTCTAGGAGTAACAGGCCTTATGAAGTTAATCTCGTTTAGTACATTACTGCACTACCCTTAATTACTCTTCAGTCGCTTCTTCTGCGCTGTCTGCAGCATCAGTTGGAGTAGCTGGAACTTCTGTTGGTGCTTCTGCATTTTCTGCATCAACAACAACTGCGTTCTCGTCTTCTTCAACTTCATCGATACGTTGTAAACCAACAACTAGCTCGTCTTCACCAGTACGGATCAAACGAACACCTTGGGTGTTACGACCAACCGTAGAGACTTCAGAAGCACGTGTTCTTACTAGCGTACCGCCATTAGTAATAAGCATTAGCTCATCACCGTCAAGCACTTGCGTAGCACCAACAACTTTACCGTTACGTTCACTTACCTTAATTGAAACAACACCCTTAGTACCGCGACTCTTCGCAGGGTATTCTTCAAGTTCTGTACGTTTACCGTAACCGTTTTCTGTTGCCGTTAAGATAGCGCCATCGTTCTTCGGTACGATTAGCGATACTACTTTTTGGCCTTCATCAAGTTTGATACCACGAACACCCGTCGCTGTACGACCCATAGGACGTACACCTTTGAACTTAACTTCAGGTTTACCGTCTTCGTCTAGAACCGGATTACCGTCTTCATCAAGTACAGGTGTTTCTTCAAACTCGCAGAAACGTACTACTTTACCTTCATCCGAGAACAACATAATGTCGTTAGTACCATCAGTGATATCAACACCAATTAGTTCATTCCCTTCATTTAGGTTCACAGCGATGATACCGCCAGCACGAGGCTTGCTGTATGCACTTAGTGCTGTTTTCTTCACTGTACCGTTAGCCGTTGCCATGAAGACAAACTTATTATCTTCAAACTCAGACACAGGTAGGATAGCAGTAATACGCTCACCTTCTTCCAGTGGTAGTAAGTTAACAATTGGCTTACCACGGGCTTGACGACTCGCTAATGGTAATTGATATACCTTCATCCAGTACAAGCGACCACGGCTTGAGAAGCACAGAATATGATCATGTGTATTAGCAACCAACAGGCGTTCAATGAAATCTTCTTCTTTCATCTTCGTTGCTGACTTACCTTTACCACCACGACGCTGCGCTTCGTAGTCAGTAAGAGGCTGATACTTAACATAACCTTCATGAGACAGTGTTACTACAACATCTTCACGTTCAATTAAGTCTTCTAAATTAATATCTGCGCTGCTTGCCGAAATCTCGGTACGACGTTCATCACCAAATGCATCTTTTGAAGCTTGTAGCTCTTCAGTGATAACTTCTAGTAAACGCGAAGGCGTATTAAGAATATGTAATAGTTCAGCAATAACTTCGAGTAGTTCTTTGTATTCGTTAAGAATCTTCTCGTGTTCTAGACCTGTTAGTTTGTGTAGACGTAAGTCTAGGATCGCTTGTGCTTGTATCTCAGTTAAGAAATACGAACCTTCACGAATACCATACTCAGGCTCTAACCATTCAGGACGAGCAGCGTCATCACCAGCACGTTCTAACATTGAAGCAACATCACCTAACTGCCAGCCGCGGCTGATCAAGGCTTGTTTTGCTTCTGCAGATGTTGCAGATTGCTTAATTAGCGCAATAATGTCATCAATATTTGCTAATGCTATCGCTAACGACTCAAGGATATGAGCACGTTCACGGGCTTTACGCAGTTCAAATACTGTACGACGTGTAACAACTTCACGACGGTGACGCAAGAACGCATCTAGCATTTCTTTTAAGGTAAAAATCTTTGGTTGCTTGTCGATCAGTGCAACCATGTTGATACCGAATACAACTTGCATTTGCGTTTGAGCGTAAAGGTTGTTTAATACAACTTCACCTACAGCGTCACGCTTAACTTCAACGACCATACGCATACCATCTTTATCAGATTCGTCACGTAGGGCACTGATGCCTTCAATTTTCTTATCTTTTACAAACTCAGCAATACGTTCAATTAAACGCGCTTTGTTTACTTGATACGGTAGCTCGTGAACAACAATTGTTTCGCGTCCACGTTCATTAGTTTCAATATCGGCGCGAGCTCGGATATGAACCTTACCACGACCAGTACGATAAGCTTGCTCGATGCCCGCTTTACCATTAATGATACCGTGCGTTGGGAAATCAGGGCCTGGAATGTATTCCATTAATTCTTCAAGACTTAGGTCTGGATTTTTAATTAATGCTAAACAACCATTGATAACCTCATTTAAATTATGAGGTGGGATATTCGTTGCCATTCCCACAGCAATACCTGACGAACCATTAACCAATAGGTTAGGGATTCGTGTAGGCATAACTTCCGGAATAAATTCAGTACCATCATAGTTAGGTACGAAATCTACCGTTTCCTTGTCTAAATCAGCAAGTAATTCATGCGCGATTTTTGACATTCTGATTTCGGTATAACGCATTGCGGCAGCAGAATCGCCGTCAACAGAACCGAAGTTACCTTGACCATCAACAAGCATGTAGCGCAAAGAGAAAGGCTGCGCCATACGTACAATAGTGTCATAAACAGCTGTATCACCATGTGGGTGATATTTACCGATTACGTCACCAACAACACGTGCTGATTTTTTATATGGTTTGTTCCAATCATTCTTCAATTCGTTCATCGCGAATAAAACGCGGCGATGAACTGGCTTTAAACCATCGCGAACATCAGGAAGAGCACGACCAACAATAACGCTCATAGCGTAATCTAAATAGGAATTTTTTAATTCTTCTTCAATATTGATAGGTGTGATTTCTGTGGCTAAATTACTCATATAAGCCTTTACCCCTAAGTTTTAAAGTGCTTTCTATTATATTTTTTAGAGAAATCATTCTAGCATAATATTTACCAGCAAATACAATATATAAGAAAATTAACTTACTTGAATACAATTTTATTAACTATTTATTCACTCACCTATAAATAATACTTCTGAAATCGTTTTCTCGTTATATACTGTGTCCATATTTTTTATTTTTCACCTTATTACTTTTCACCTTATTAACGTATCAAGAAGACTTTGTATGAATGTAGATAAACAGGAAATCGCTAAATTTGAAGCCATGGCCAGTCGTTGGTGGGATCCAGCTGGTGACTTCAAGCCATTACATCAAATCAATCCATTACGCTTAGATTATATTGATGAGCGCTGTGGCGGCTTATTTGGCAAGAGAGTTCTTGATGTTGGCTGTGGTGGCGGTATCTTAACTGAAAGCATGGCTCGCCGTGGTGCAAAAGCACTAGGTGTTGATATGGGGAAAGAACCCCTCAATGTGGCAAAATTGCATGCGCTTGAATCTGGTACTGAAGTCGAATACCGTCAAGTATTAATTGAAGAGTTAGCAGAAGAGCAACCAAACAGCTTTGATGTGATCACTTGTATGGAAATGCTAGAGCATGTTCCGGATCCAGGTTCCGTGATTAACGCTTGCATGCGTCTTGTAAAACCAGGCGGCCACATATTCTTCTCGACAATCAATCGTAATTTAAAATCATACTTATTTATGATTGTTGGCGCAGAGAAAATCTTAAAAATGATGCCTAACGGTACCCATGACCACAAGAAGTTTATTCGTCCATCAGAACTATTACATTGGGTTGATCAATCAGGTCTATTTTGTCACCACATGACAGGCCTGCATTACATTCCATTAGTAGACCAGTTCAAGCTAGGCGAGAATGTTGACGTTAACTATATGCTACACACGCAGCTTATCGATTAATATAACGATTAATATAATTCTCTTTTTACCTAACAGCACCTCCGCCTTCGCTGTTAGGTAAATAGATCCACTTCCCTTTCCAGCTTCAAGTTCGCTCCCTCTATATAGCTATTTACTGTCATTTAACTCAAATAACTCGGCTCGCTCTAACCAACACGCGCAAGCAAAGTTATCCACTTTATGGGTAATATGAAACTTGTTGCGTATAAAATGACAATATTGTTTGTAATAACAACCACAAAAAAAATAATAAATTAATACTTGCGTGGTAGTTTTATAAACGAATTAGCTGTAAATATAATCAAAATTTTTGAGGATCTCCTCACAACCTTGGCAACACTTTTTTTTCTTTTTTTTTTCACTTTAACTGTTGATTTTTGCTAACCGTAATTGATCACTGAGGCCAGAATGAAAGTCGCCACTAACTCACTAAATTATCCACATGTTGTTCAGTTTAGTGCCACTTGCCAAAACGTGATTATCACACTATCTTGTATGCATAAATACAGGACAACACTACATCTTGTGTATTAACAAGAATATCAATACTAGTGTTGGTGGAAATATTCTTACATTGTTTTAAGGTCAGTCAGCTAAATGAATAAGAATTTACTAGTTACAAAACGCAGCGGTAAACAAGAAACGATCGATCTTGAAAAGATCCACCGCGTGATCAAATGGGCAGCCAAAGGGTTGAATAATGTATCGGTGTCACTGGTAGAGTTAAAATCTCACATCCAGTTTTATGATGGCATTCGTACTGAAGATATACATGAAACCATGATCAAAGCTGCAGCGGATTTAATTAGTGAAGAAGCACCAGATTATCAATATCTGTCTGCGCGTTTAGCTGTCTTCCACCTACGTAAAAAAGCATATGGTAAATTTGAACCACCTGCGCTTTATGATCACGTAAAATTAAATGTTGATGCGCTTCGCTATGATGCACACCTACTTGCTGATTACACGGTTGAAGAATTCGCAGAAATGAATGAGTTCGTTGATCACTGGCGTGACATGAACTTCTCTTACGGTGCAATTAAACAGCTAGAAGGTAAATACCTACTACAAAACCGTATTTCTGGTGAAATCTTCGAAAGCCCACAATTTCTGTATATCTTAGTGGCTGCGAGCTTATTTGCGACATACAATAAATCGGTTCGTATGGACTACATTCGTCGTTTCTATGAGGCAACGTCAACCTTCAAGATTTCACTGCCAACACCAATCATGGCAGGTGTTCGTACCCCAACTCGTCAATTCAGCTCGTGTGTACTGATTGAGTGTGACGATAGCCTAGATTCTATCAATGCAGTATCTAACTCTATTGTTAAATATGTATCGCAACGTGCTGGTATCGGTATCAACGCAGGTCGTATTCGTGCACTAGGTAGTTCAATCCGTGGTGGTGAAGCATTCCACACAGGTTGTATCCCATTCTACAAACACTTCCAGACAGCTGTTAAATCTTGCTCTCAAGGTGGCGTTCGTGGTGGTGCAGCAACATTATTCTACCCATTATGGCACTTAGAAGTAGAGTCACTTCTTGTACTTAAAAATAACCGTGGTGTTGAAGAAAACCGTGTACGTCACCTTGACTACGGCGTGCAGATTAACCGTTTAATGTACCAACGTTTAATTGATAATAAAGATATTACTTTATTCAGCCCATCTGATGTTGATGGTTTGTATGATGCATTCTTCCAAGATCAAGATGAATTCGAGCGTCTATACAATCTTTATGAACAAGACTCATCAATTCGTAAGCAAACGATTAAAGCCAGCGAACTATTTGCTTTACTTATGCAAGAACGTGCAAGTACCGGTCGTATCTACATTCAGAATGTGGATCACTGTAATACTCACAGCCCATTTAACCCAGCGGTTGCACCGATAAGACAAAGTAATTTATGTCTAGAAATTGCGTTACCAACGAAACCAATGCAACATCCTGGCGATGAAAATGGTGAAATTGCGCTATGTACATTGTCAGCGTTCAACCTTGGTGCAATTAAAAACCTTGATGAATTAGAAAACCTTGCAGATCTGGCAGTTCGTGCATTAGATAGCTTACTTGATTATCAAGACTACCCAATGCCAGCGGCTGAAAAATCAACAATGGCGCGTCGTTCATTAGGCATAGGCGTGATTAACTACGCATACTATCTCGCGAAAAACGGTGTTAAATACTCAGACGGTAGTGCAAACAACCTAACGCATAAGACATTTGAAGCAATTCAATTCTATCTTTTAAAAGCGTCAATGAATCTATCGAAAGAACAAGGTCCGTGTTTAGCATTTAATGAAACAACATACGCTCAAGGTATCTTACCAATTGATACCTATAAATCATCGTTAGATGAGATTTGTGATGAAGAATTACACTTAGATTGGGAAACATTACGTAGCGAAATTAAAGAACACGGCTTACGTAACTCAACCCTAACAGCATTGATGCCATCAGAAACATCAAGCCAGATTTCAAATGCGACAAACGGCATTGAGCCACCACGTGGTTTAATCAGCATTAAAGCAAGTAAAGACGGGATCTTGAAACAAGTTGTACCAGATTACGAAAATCTACGTGATAACTACGAGTTACTTTGGAACATTCCAAGTAATACGGGTTATTTACAACTTGTTGGTTTAATGCAGAAATTCGTAGACCAAGCGATTTCATCTAACACTAACTATGATCCACAACGTTTCCCGGGGCAAAAAGTACCGATGACAACGCTGTTAACGGACCTGATGTTAGCGTATAAGTACGGCTTAAAAACGCTTTACTACCATAACACACGTGACGGTGCATCAGACGTAGATGTAGTTAAAGAAGACGAGGGCTGTGAAGGCGGCGCATGTAAGATCTAAACAATCTAATTACGTACACCGATACCACCTACCCCCTTTCATTTGGCAGCTTAGGCTGCCAATTTAATGTATTAAATAGAGATGACCAATGAGTTACACTACTTTTTGCCAAACTAAAAATGATCAATTAAAAGAACCAATGTTTTTCGGCCAACCTGTAAACGTTGCCCGCTTTGACCAACAAAAACATGAAATTTTTGAAAAACTAATTGAACGTCAGTTATCATTTTTTTGGCGACCAGAAGAAGTTGATGTAAGTAAAGACCGTATTGATTATCAGCAATTACCTGATCATGAAAAACACATCTTCATCAGTAACCTAAAATACCAAACATTGTTAGATAGTATTCAAGGCCGTTCTCCTAACGTTGCCTTTTTACCGCTGGTGTCATTACCAGAAGTTGAAACGTGGATCGAAACTTGGTCATTCAGTGAAACTATTCACTCACGCTCATACACACATATTATTCGTAATATCGTGAATGATCCATCAGAAGTATTCGATGATATCGTTGCCAATGAAGAGATTCTAAAACGTGCTAAAGATATTGCGGGTTATTACGATGACTTAATCCACGCAACGCAACAGTTACACTTGCTTGGTGAAGGCTCACACGTGATTAACGGTGAAACTATTATCGTTAGTCAGCGTGCAGTGAAGAAGAAACTATACCTCGCAATGGTATCGGTAAACGTACTTGAAGCGATCCGTTTCTATGTAAGTTTTGCTTGTTCTTTCGCTTTCGCTGAACGTGAATTAATGGAAGGTAACGCTAAAATCATTAAGCTTATTGCCCGTGATGAAGCATTGCATTTAACGAGTACGCAGCACATTTTAAACTTGATGGCTGACGGTAAAGACGACCCTGAGATGCAAGAGATCTCAATCGAGTGTTTCCAAGAAACACAACAAATCTTTACTGATGCAGCACAACAAGAAAAAGACTGGGCTGAATACCTATTCAAAGATGGCTCTATGATTGGCTTGAATAAAGATATTCTTGCTGATTACATTGAATACATCACTAATACACGTATGGCAGCTGTTGGCTTACCAATGGCATTTGAAGTCAAAAGTAATCCACTTCCGTGGATCAATGCTTGGTTAGTATCTGATAACGTACAAGTTGCACCACAAGAGTCAGAAATTAGCTCATACTTAGTTGGTCAGATTAACGCTGAAATCAACCACGCTGACATAGGTACATTCGTTCTATAATGTCGATTACGCTGACAACTGATTCAGGGAAATATCAAGTTTCAACACAAGATAGCTCCCTGCTTGATACACTTGAACGCACTGGACATCAAATTGAATATCAGTGCCGTCAAGGCTATTGCGGCGCTTGCCGCACGACACTCTCAAGTGGCACGGTTACTTATACAACCGAACCACTTGCAGCGGTTGCA
This sequence comes from Moritella viscosa, assembly GCF_900120065.1. Taxonomy (NCBI): domain Bacteria; kingdom Pseudomonadati; phylum Pseudomonadota; class Gammaproteobacteria; order Alteromonadales; family Moritellaceae; genus Moritella; species Moritella viscosa. Next base: position 76,669 of record NZ_FPLG01000110.1, on the reverse strand, counting down.
GCGGGATCTATATTGCCCTGTTGCTGTAAAGCAGATAGTGACATAACACTTGCTGTCATCGCGACAACAACGGTTTCAGCATAATATACTTATTATTAATTAAGTAGCGTGTATTAACCCCCCTAAAATAACAAGTCTTAACAATATCCACTATGTTAAGGCTTGTTCATATTGTGATCCAACAACCATTTTATCATCTCATAAAATCCAACTCTCAATAGCTTACGATATAGAATGTGATTTACTTTGCAAAACGAACGAACCTTACCCATACTCCTTTCAATAACGTATAAAAACTTCAATAGCGTATAAGCACTTCAATAACGTATAAGTACCACGGCTTTAAAATAGGACAACTTTATGTTAGATGATTTAGTTGGGATCGGTATGCGTCCAGCACATTATGAGAAACTCACTAATAGCCAGGTAGATATTGGCTGGGTAGAGGTACACAGTGAGAATCACTTCGAGATTAACTCAGAGGCGACATATTATTTGGATAAAGCCTGTGATCGCTATCCCATCAGCTTACACGGTATTGGTTTAGCACTCTCTTCTAATGAGCTACTTGATACTATCCACATTAATAATATTAAAAAACTGGTTGACCGTTATAAGCCATTTCGAGTGTCAGAACATTTGGGCTGGAGTTCCATTGCTGGTCAGCATTATAGTGATACATTAGCAATTCCCTACACAGAAGAAAACCTCAAGCGTATAATTGCGCGGGTTGACCAAGTTCAGCATATTTTAGGTCAAACAATTGCAATTGAAAATCCCGCCTGTTATTGCCAATATAAAAATAATAGCCTGACAGAAGCTGTCTTTTTAACCGAACTACAAGCCGCTACGAACTGCAAAATACTGCTCGATATTAATAATGTCCATATTAGTAGTCATCAGCTCGAATTCAATCCTTATGATTACTTAGCGTCAATACCTAGCAGTATTGTCAGCGAGATCCACCTATCTGGTAGCAATAAACAATTAAAGGATAACCACATCACCTTCGACCAAGAGCATGGCCAAAAGGTAACGCCCGAAGTATGGCAGCTATTTGAATATTATTTGCAGCATTGCAACACAATTCCAACCCTTATTGAATGGGATACTAATATTCCACAGCTCAATGAATTACTGCATGAAGCACATACAGCTCAAAAAATGATATTGAAATCACAGCGTTTTAAAAAAACATGTTAATCAAATAGGTTCTCAAAATTACAATCGAAACATAATATAAAAGTCAGCGGATGACCCCGATATAAACCACGTTCCAGCCAATTTGCCAGTTAACCATATAGTAGCCCATTAACGAACCTACTTAACAGTGTGTTCAAGTTTATCCATATCTTGTTCATGCCCATAACAAATACCATGACATATCTGCGATAACGCGTGCTCAGAACGGCCATTACTGCTTAACTGGTCTGGTATACGCAAAATAACTTCAACCCCCTCTTTATTACCCGCTAACACTAAAAATAACGCCGTTGTATTAAAATAAGGTGGAATAAAAAACACACTCGAACAATTGAAACCTGCAGCACTGTATTCATCAACCTTAAGGAAACCCAAGTTAGAGATAATTGCGGAAGTACGGTACAGACCTGTTTTTTGTCTCTTTAACGCTAATTTGTCATTGCATTTTTTCAACCATGACAATGGCACCCAACTTAATGCATTGAGTGTTGGCACACCGGCAAAACGAGGCATTCTTGCGTGTTCATTATCCGCAATTTTCAGCTTAATTTGCTTAGCCCAATCGGCAGTGGTTGTTTCTGGTGATACCTGCATTAATAGCCCACCTGTTAAATTCCCCGTAGAGATAATATCGGCGTCATGCATACGTAAATCAACGGGTAGTTGAATACGTACTGCCGAGTCAGAATACAGGTTCGCTAACTTAGCAATACTAATACCAGCGTTAGCTAATATTTGTTTATAACCACCTGGTAGGGTTCTACGCTGCCAAGAGGAACCAAAATCTTGTCCAGCGGGAACTCCTGTTGGGGCAGCAACGGTATCGGTAATTTTTTCACCGGGTATCGAAGTAACTGATTTAGCTAAATCAATATCACGCACAAAACTATTATCACCTCGTAACGACTGCTGACGCAGAGCCCGTAATACTTCATCAGCAAATGTTTTTGTACCTCGTCCGTCCATTACCGCATGATGCGTTCTAAAAATAATATGGTGTTTATCATTTCTCTCACCAAGTACCAGCAATACTTCACAACCCGTACTGGTTTTTACATCGAGAGGGCGATTTAAAAATGGCGCTAACTTATCGCTCATGCCATCCCAATTTAGCCCTCGGATAACTTCAAGCACTGTCGTTTGACCTGCATCAGCCCAATGACTAAAACCAAGCTTACCTGCAAGTTTAAACCGCGTTCCTTGCAATACAGCTGAAGCCTTAATGACCGCTTGTTGCCACGCGCATATATCAATATTGCCAATGCCTTCAAGTACCATTTGGTTAGCAACACAAGTTGCGGTTTCTTCGGCATTAAAATCATCACAACTAATATAAAAACGCTCTGTTGGTGAAAGTTTACGTTTAAACGTCATCGTTCCTCCTTGAACTGTTCGACGGTTATGCTGCGCTATCTGTCGCGCGGTTATTATGGCTAGCCATATCTTGATGGTCATCAAGCACTTCGGCTTCAGCATTTTGTTTTTTTAAAAGTAGTATCGTGACAGCGTTCACTACATCTTGAATTAATAAATACACGGCAGGCACTAATAACAAACTTACCAGCGTAGCAAACAACACGCCAAACGCGAGTGATATAGCCATCGGGATTAAAAACTGTGCCTGTAAGCTAGTTTCACTCATGATCGGTACTAAGCCAATAAAAGTGGTTAATGAGGTAAGAATAATAGGGCGAAAACGGCGAATACCAGCACTGGTAATTGCGGTTTCTAAGTCTTCACCTTGACTGCGTTTTTCGTTGATATAGTCAATCAGGACTAAATTGTCATTGACCACGATCCCACTCACGGCAACCATGCCAATAAAAGACCACAAGGTAACATCGACCCCTAACAGTAAATGGCCTAATAACGACCCAACAAGACCAAACGGGATCGCAAACATGACTAATAATGGCTGCGTATAAGAGCTAAACAAAATAGCCATCACTAAGTACATCGCGATCAATGCGAGTAAATAACTGCTTGTTAATATATCTACAAACTCCACAATACTTTTCTGCTTGCCAGCCTTTGACCACTTAACGGCTGTAATCTCTGCTAATTGCTGTAAAAAACCGATTTCCAAATCAGCGATAACCGCCTTCGTACTGTTCTTCCCTGTATCAACAAATGCTGAAACAGAAATAACCCGATTTCGCTCATAACGTTTAATATTATTATCGGCTGATTTATAACTCACATCTGCGATGGTGAAGAGAGGTACCCCTTCACCATTAGGTAGTTGAATATACATATTTTCTAAATGCCATAATGAGCTAGTTGCTTCTTTTGGATAACTCACCTGCACTTTTACTTCATCTTCACCACGCGGCATACTTTGCACTTCAACACCAAGGTAAGCCTGCTGAACTTGCTGACCAAGCGCACTCAATGTTAATCCCATATCACGCGCCATAGGCTTTAGCGCGAGTTGCACCTGCCTTGAACTACGCTGCTGAGAATCTTGAATATCATATACACCTTCAAATCGGGCTAACACTTGCTTTAAGTTTTCTGCTTGCAGGGCTAAGTCATCTAAGTTACGGCTCGACAGCTCAATATTAATATCTGCACTTGGCGGGGTTAGATCCGACACAAAATTTAATTCGATACTGTCTTCAATTTCGCCAACTCGTTCTCGCCAGCGACGAATGATGTCATGGCCGGACATCACACGATCATTCGATACTGATAACTCCAGATACACTCTGCCAATATGATCATCGGCAGCCGCTTGTGCTTCACGTGAATATTTACTGATTGGCGCAACGACAGAATACACATGCGCAATCGCAGAAGCCCCGCTTTCATCGGTCAACTCTTGTTGCAGTAGTAATGCTTCCTGCTCAATCTTTAATATCGCATGCTTGGTTTTATCAGGGTTACTGCCTTCTGCAAAAGTGACATTGGCATACGCAACATCCCCTTCAATGGCCGAAAACAAGACCGTTCGTAACCAGCCGCTGGAAAGTAAGGTTAAAGAGATAAAAAATAAGCCCACAAACCCTAAAATATAGCTCCAACGCCACACCAACACATGATCAAGAAAAGGTTTATATCGGTGTATCACAAACATTTCTAACGCGGTAGAGAATTGAGTTTGTATCCCTTCTAATATTCCACCGATTGTTTTTATTTTACTGATTAGTGCTTTGTTGTTGGAGGCATGCAGATTGGTTAGTTTTTTCGTATTAAAGTGTTGATTGGAATCACTATCGACAGGTTGATGACTTAAATGAGCGGGTAAGATAAACAATGATTCAAACAATGAAAACAATAATGTCGTGATCACAACAACAGGAATAACTTGCATGAGTTTACCCTCAGGTCCAGGTAAAAACAGCAACGGCATAAAGGCGATAACACTTGTTATAATGGCAAATATGATTGGCTTAGCGACTTTATGAGCCCCCTCAATAGCGCCCTCAACCCCCTTATTACCTGCTGCTTGCTCAGTATAAATGCTTTCTCCCACAACAATGGCATCATCAACAACAATCCCAAGCACCAATAAAAATGCAAATAACGAAATAATATTAATCGAAGCATCAAATACCGGTAATAACCAAAAAGCACCCATAAATGAAATAGGAATACCCAGGCTAACCCAAAAGGATAAACGCCAATTTAAAAACAATAATAAAATAGCAAACAGCAAACATAACCCGCTAAATACATTGCTAACCAATAAGTCGATACGACTCATAAATAACTTAGAATCATCTTGCCAGACATACAAACTGACCCCCTCGGGCAGATACGTCGCGGGTGCTTGTACGTACTTATTTATCGCATCAGCAACATCAAGAATATTTTGCTCACCAACACGGTATACGTCTAAAGAAACAGCCCGTTTACCGTCGAGTTGTGCCATTGTTCCTTCATCACGAAACCCATCGGTGATCGTCGCAATATCACTCAGTAAAACTCGCCCACCATCTTTGTCCGCTTGCAGAATAATACTGGAAAAATCATCCGCACTTTCAATCAGGCCTAAAGTTTGGATCAGTATATCGCCCTGCTCTGTCGCTAAACTCCCACCGGGTAAATCAATCGCTGTCGCTTTGAGTATATTAACGACATCTGCAAACTTTAAATTATATTGCGCCAAACTGTCTTCATATAATGCAATGCTGATTTCGTATGGCCTGGTATTCTGCAGTTCAATAACCGAAATAACAGGTTCTTCTAACAAGTCTAACCGGATATTTTCAGCCAAACGTTTTAACGCCCATTCATCACCTGCGCCAGCGATAATCAATTTGGCAACGCGATAACGCTCAATCAATTCGCTGACGACTGGCTTTTCAACTTCATCCGGAAATGAGTTGATACTTTCAATTCTTGATTTGACTTCATCTAATACAGCCTTGGTGCTATAATCGTCAGCAATATCAATGGTGGTGTAACACGAGCCTGAACTAGCGAATGAAGTGAGATCGAGTGTACCTTCAATATCATAAACGACCGCTTCAATACGCGTACAAACCATGGCTTCAACATCACGAGGTCCAGCTCCTGGATACAAGGTCGAGATCGCAATTCGCTCTAGCGACACACCAGGAATTAACTCTTTACGTGTTTCTGGTAATGCTAAACAACCGAATGCGACAATCACCATCATGATCAGGTTTGCTGCAACCCGATTATGCGCAAACCAAGCGATCATTACTTTCATGAGCGTACCTCATGCTGCACAATCACATTTTGTAACCCTGTATCTAAGCGGATCACGTTTAACTTCATACCATTAACCGCAACATCAAGTGGCGTTAATATCAGCTTATCGCCCTTATCTAGACCGACATTGATATAAACTTGGTGTTTACCTTGATGTAATACACCGACCTTCACAATCTGCAAGCGTTGCTGTTCATCTAACAACCACACTTTATTATCGTTACGTAATGCCAAGCGAGGGATGATCACTATGTTCTCAAATTCACGTCCTGAGATTTCAGCTTTAACAAAACGGCCTGGTTGTAAATATAACGGTTGCTCAGGCTCGTTAAGCACTTCTGCAACCACATACTGCAATCGGTTCTCAGCAAGTCCCCCCTCAGTTCCCGTGATTGTTCCTTGCCATTGATAACGTTTATTATTGACGCTAACAGAAAGTGTCACTCTTGGACTTACAACGGATACAAGCGTATTTGAATCATAAACAAACGCATTTATTTGCTGTGGTAAATCCATCAGCGTTAAGTACTTGTCGGCGACAGGCAAACGCACATGCATTTTATCTAACGAGAAGATTTCACCGATTACTTCGCCCGAATTGACTAACTGACCGCGCCCAACACTCACCGCTTTAACTCGACCAGAAAATGGGGCTTTAATCACGGTATGATCTAGCTTTAAATTGGCTAAACGTAAATCAGCTTCTGCCGCTTTAACCCGACTTTTTGCATCATTAATTTGAGGGATGTGACGGGCGAAACTGGTCGCTTTACTCGACACGCCTCGTCGTGCAACATGCGCTTTAGCTTTACTTTCAGCTAAGTGTAATAATGCACCATCAACAGCTTGCTGCTTTTTAATGACTTCGAGTTTATAGGCTTCATCATCCATGGATAGCAGTACATCTCCGGCATTAAAATAGCCACCTGCGGTGAAATTATCTGCAACAGATTTAACTCTTGCAGTCACTTCAGAATTAAGGTTTATTTGTGTTTTTGCAGTCACTATCCCGCGGCTAAAAATAGGAATAACGGCATCATCAAACGCCACATTCATATAACGCACAGAAGGAAAACGATTAATCTCAGGACTGATTTGGCTTTGTGGCCGAATGGCTGATAGTAACGCCATACAGATAAAAGTAAGCACAATAATAGAAAGTGGGATGGATACTTTTTTATGGCGGGAAAATAGCGCCTTTCCCTGCTGCCAATATGGCGCTAACCATATTTGAGTTTGCTGCATTTTAGGTAACAGTGCTTGTTTTAATTTGCCCGTTTTTTTTGCGTTTTTTAACCTTGCTATCGATGCTTTATCACTCTTTTCATCAGTGCTATTGTTCGCGTCTATTTTACCAGCTTCGGCAATCATCGTTGCAGCCGTTTCTTTCGGCGTCAATAAGTCACCTTGTAACAAATATTGTTTCCAACACTGCATCGTCGCTTGCGTTGTTTGAATATTGTTTGCAACATAAGGGTGTAATTTAAGTCCTAACGACAACTGCTCACGCCACAATAAAATACCTGTGGATACAGGGTAATTTTTGGTGCCGATACCACAGCAAACCCACAGTTCATCTTGATTAATGGGTGGATTATTATCGTCTTTAAGTGGCCAACTACCTAAAAAACTGAACGAACCCGCATAGAATTGGCGCTCACTGACATATTGATAAATACGGCGTACACCATTCTCACCAATTATTTTACCAATATGTGCTTGCCACCAAAGTTGCCAATGACTTTTCGCTTTGATTTGTTGCTTCACTTGCCGCTGAATATCACGAGCCGCAATGGTGTTATTTAGCAATACATTAATCCCAGAAGAGCAGTTTCCCGTTTCAGGTGTATTGGGTAATGCGCCACGTAGATTAACGGGATATAACCAATAATAATCTTGCTGAGAGGCAAGCAGTTGCTCTGCAACAGCTCTGTTTAACGCCCAGAATAGATAAATATTCAGTGCAACTCGATGCTTCCTTGCTAGCTTCTTAATTTCAATCGTTTCGGATTCAGTAAAATAAGCATTAACGATAGGCGCATCATTACTGTATTGAGTACGGTTTTCAGTATCAGCTAAATTTGTTGCAGCGTAATCTGGATAAGTCGTTTTCCAACGAATCATTTTTGGGGCTTTAGCTTTGCCACCAGCAAAAAGCATTTTGATTTGCTGCCAATGCGATGGCGCAATTTTGTCTGCTGTTTTTGGTAGGCTTTCACACGGGTAATCATGCTCACGTAAAATAGTGGTTAATCCACCGAGCCCATCCATTTCACAGTGTGAAAATTCAAACCAATTAATTTCATCTGTGGTTTTTTTTAGTAACCCAACATTCATTCGGTCACCGATCCCAAATGCTTTACGCGCTTGAAACCACATAGCTATATAGTCTTTCTTTTGGCTACTACTCATCGGTTAGCTTCCTTGTTAACCAAACTGAATGCCTCGATTAAATCGAAACTGTCCCTCTCCTCTCATTCAAATAATTAATCTGAAATTAGAGCCTTAAATACGGTTCATTCAATACTGCCGTATTTACAGTCTTGCGGGTTCTAAATACAGCGGATATTGAGTATCAAACTCGCCACGAGGATCATCATGATAACTGGCAATAAAATGCTTGCTTTGCAGTCTCTTAGAACGATACCGCTCAAGAATTTGCTGACGTCTATCGAGTGCAGGTAAACCGCAGACTAATGCCTGATAATTTTGAGCTAAACAGGCATTGTAAATATGCTGTAATAACACTGAAAAAAGCTGTTCATCATCATTAACAACGAGCAAACTGTGTAATGAAACATAACTCAATTTACCCCCAGCTTTGGGTAACAACATGCCGCCAAATAACGTGGAATAAAGGTTATTAAATAAACGCGCCACAGACATTAATTTACTATAAGCAACAAAACGGGTCTGTTTAAAGCTGCTCTGATCCCAAATACCTGCCATCGCCACTAACTTATTATCTTCAAACATCAAATAATAGTTACTGATCACCAATCCTCGATAATATTCATCACCGTGTAATAATTTAATAAAATTATAATGAGGATAAAACTGCTTTGTCTTAGCTTGTTGCTCAAAAAACGTTTGCATCAGTTCAATGTCATTATGATGCGCGTTACGAATATGAAACTTATGCCCTGTACTTGGGCGAGATTTTGTTAAATACAGCATATGTGTTGTCATCTCACCAAAGTCATAATATGTAGGGGTAATACTTCGCCCACTTCCCATCGAATTTAATGATGCTTCGTTATCGCTCAAAATTACCGTTTGCATCCAATCTTTGCCCATCACTTTACGATAGCATTTAAGAAGATTGAATAAAGTACGCCCACTTTTAAAATCAGGATGAATACGTAAATCATTACCATAGCGTACATTCTGACGCTCACCATTCACATAAACATCACGGTGACCAATACTAAAAATAGCCGCAACACGCTCGCTTTCACGCTCCACTGCGACCCATACATCCGGTGTTTGAGTCACTATTTTGGTGGCCATAAAAAAATCAGGCGTACGTTCAAAATTTATTGTAATTGCGCCAGATTGTGGCGTAGCTGCGATTAAATCAATCAATTCATCTGAATCACTTGCTTGTGCAGCCCTTGTATAAAATCGACTTGCCATTTACCTTACCTCTACAGCTTATGAAGTTTCATGCACTACGATTGCGCCACACGACAACATGGTTACGCCGCAATTGCCTCTAAAAATACATCTGGCATTTCAATATCCCAAAGCATTAAAGGCTCTATTTTGATATTGCCAACAACCATACCACGCGCTTCACAGCGTGAGTAATAAAGCTCACGGGCATTCTGGCTACAACATATTTTCAAAGTATCCAACTGACCAAGATCTCTGGCCAATTGGTAGTGAAAGCAAGTGTTTAACTCGGTTTCTACATTCGCTGCAACCTGCTTAATTTCCAGTTCAGAAATATCGGCATTCGGTTCACAAAGTAACAGGTAAAATGGTTTATTATTTGACGTATTAGCCGGGATAGCAAAAACAGTTATCGCGGTTAAGTCTTGGTTTTGCTCTGCCATTTTCATCACACCTAGCGCGATCTCAGGGCTCATCTTTTCACCGACAAGATCAATACCATCTAAGCGGCCTAAAAATTCAAAACAAGGGCAATCTTGCAGAAAACCACTCACACGTAATTTGTCCTTCATCGCATAGCGCAGCAAGCCACTGCCAGTCGTTAATATAGGACGCACCAGTTGATCTTGTTTTAGTTTCCAAGCAGGTAGTACTTCTTCCGTTTCAAGATCAATAAATTCGTAAAAATGACTACATATAGCTAATGGATACTGATTTTGGAAAGGAATAGTCACCACACCTTCTGTTGCCCATAAACCTTTTCCTTGAAAGTCAGCTTGCGGCAGTAAACACTGTAGTTTATTTGCCCACGTAGCAGATGACGATGTATCCCATGCACTAACCAGCGAGAGTTTAGGCCAAATAAGTTGTAATAACTCAGCTGAAATCCCCCCTTTCCATTGTAATAAAATCTTAGCAACTCGGTGTGATTTAGGACATCTTAAACCCAGTAATGCTGGTTTTCGTCCCCCCCACTTTCCTGTTGCAAGCACAGAAACAAGCTCCAATTTATGTTTAATAATATTATCAAACAATGTCAGTGCAAAAGTCGGACTCCACACCGACAAAAACGAGAGTGACTTATCTGCAAGCAAATAGCACAAGGTGGCAAACTGAGAATCGTCCGATGAGTCTGCTAAGGAAACACCTTCTGGCACTGCACTTGTCAATCCCATAAAGATTCGCTTCCACCAAGGTAATAACTTCAAATCATCATTAACTGCACCAGACATGGTACGTCGTAATCCGGTTGGAACCCAAGATAATGACCAGTAATGAGTACCCTTTAACATCCCTGGATTATGTTTATACATATCCATCATCCAAGGCGAAATAGCCGCATCAAGTTCATTCAAAAATGACTGAGTATAAGGTATCCATTTAATTTTTGATGTTGATCCACTTGTTGGTTGAAAACGTTCATTTGTTTCCATACTCAATTCATAACGGCTGCCCGCTCTCGCTTTGTCTATTTGCGGAGCCCAATCATCATACTCAGTAATGGGGACCTTACGAATAAACTCTTCATAAAACAGCGAACTTGATAAATTATATTTTTTACCCGATACACTGGGGGCAATCACTTTAAGTAATGACTTTAATTTTTCACGCTGTACCACTTGTGGGTATGCTAACGCTTTACAAAATTGCTTGTAACCACGGGTACTCACGCTCTGCGCCGCTTTATGGGTAAATTTATGTGCCATTTTACGGGTGATGCCATTTAATAACGTCATAACATGCTCCCTATTTAACTAAACGTCGAGTTAAACTAATCAGGCCTAAATCCCAATTGATATTATTCTTTTGTAATCTTTTACGTAATGCTTTTTGCGCAAAGAATGTAAACATTGATACATTAATTTCCCCAACACAAGGTAACTCTTTACCCTCTCGCCACTTGGGATTTCGATCTTCAAAGAATCCTATTTTAGGTATACCTAGCTTCATTTCAGCGGTTATCTCTGCAACTTCACCGCGTAGCTTTTGATAATCGCCACCAAAGTCTAGAATTTGCTGCTGTTCATCGTAATAACTCGGGTAAAGGTGCTGGCAGTATTGCTCTACAACTGATGATAATTCATCAAACTGACCTTGATGGTGTGGATAATGTTTAGGGAAGTTATTAGCTAATAATAAATAGGTCTTATAGCCTTTAGAGATGAGCAACCAGAACAGAGGTGTTAATGGATCTCTTAACTTTTCTTTTAATAAGACTTTAACAAAACAGATCATCGCCTTACTCGACCCCCAGTATTTGCGTTCGATGATCGTATCACCACTAAAAATACCTTTAACTTCTTTCCCTTTGAGTTTGAAACGTAATGTTTTAAGTGTACTAAAACCAACAATACGCTTTGATTTATTTTCTCGAATTAATATCAAGCCATCTTTTTCAGATAAGTCATCAAGAAATGTTGAAAAGTCAGCATTATGATAATACTGAATAAACAGATTATGCATATCCTTAACTTGCTGTATAGAGAGACGATCTAACGTGACGTAATTTGCAAATATTTTCTTTTTTGTAGTGTCCATTTGTGATCCAATCCTTGGCAAATGTGTGAGAATAAAGCGTACTCTCATCCAGTCTCAAGCCATCCTTAGCTTGCAGCGTTTCAGAAAATCAGTTGATCGGGTTAATCTGAAAGTAAAATTAATGTATCACTAAAATATAACAGCTTGAAGTAAGTAAAACTGCCATAAATCAACAAGTAAATGTAAAAAAAATGGGTGATAACGTTAAAATAAGGAGTAAAATAAACATTAAGTTTCAAACGAACAAATTATATAAAAACAATATTTCAACTTAGACGATTTTTAAATTGTAGTTCCGACCATTATATCTGTGGAAGAGTGACCGATATCACAGGAAAATATTGATATGGATAGAATAAACGATCTAACTTTTAAACCATTAGTATGAGTATCTACTCGTGCTTTTAATTCTGGTATTAAAACAACTTAAGCCGTTGTAATGACAGAGCATATCCAACGACTATTAATTATTTAAGCGATGCCATAGGAATATACCGAGGAACAATTTTAATCACTAAGACTAGACGTTCATTTGTTCATCATTCTCAGATTGGCAATTCCAACAAACATCGAATGAGGCATCATTTTCTTCTGAGCATTCACGGCATTGCCATTCTGGATCATTGGCTTTACTTTGCAGGTTAACGACAATATGTTGTGCTATATCAAATTCTGTGTCATGAATCACCCAAAGTTCTACCCACGCATCAATTGCCGATATTTCACCAATTGCACCAGATGAGTATTCATTTTTAAGTACAACGTCAATACCATTCGCTTCGACAATATTTTTAACATTGTTAACAAGAAAACCATTTTCGTGGGTATAAATTAATTTCATTACAGACTCCGTTACTTAAGGTTTAGCCCTTATCTCGAGGGGCTCCTTCAACACATTTTTTACAGTTAAGTTCAAAGCCTAGCATTGATTTTCGCCCCTCCGGTGTAACCACCCAAGGTCGACAAAACCAAGGTGGATTGTGACGAACATGCTGGAAATGATCGCAGACCAGCTCGGCAACCCAATCATCTTCTTCATCTTTGTGATAACCAACTATTGGTTGTTTCATTTCCCTCTCCAAATCTGACACGACCAATACCACATTAACAATCTATAACGATACGGACCTTACTTATAAAGTAAGCATACTAAAAAAAAGAATTAAAACCTATTTAAGGTTTGCATTAATCCGTCCCGATTCTACGCGGAATTACACGCTTGCGGCGTAGAGTGATTGAGTAATAGCTACATTATCAGTACAATAATATTCTACCTTCGAAAATGTTAAGTAATTACACATAACAGCGCATTAACGCTAATTTTCATGAGAAAATACCGCGTAATCGTATAAATCCCCTAGGTTAGGAATACATAATGCTCGTTGAAACTTTATTGCCTTTCATGGCGATTATTGCTGTGGCTACCTACGTACAGAGTATCGCAGGTTTTGCCTTAGGTATGATCGTAATGGGGACAGTTACAACTTTTAACCTAGTACCTATCGCTTTTACATCCGTTGTAATTAGTAGCGTTACACTGATGAATAGTATATTCATACTTAAAGGCTGTTTCGGGCAATTAAATAAGCGAATAGTCATCATAACTGTAACTGGCATGCTACCGGGCATGTTTATAGGCTTAACATTACTGGAATACCTCAGCAGCTCTTTTAATGAGATATTACAAACTATACTGGGCGTTGCAATTATCGGTGCAGGGATCAGTATGATCTTAAAGTCACCACATAAAGACCGTAAGCATTCTAAAGAACCCGAGTTTTTCTGTGCAGGTACTGCATCGGGTATCTTAAATGGGATGTTTAGTATGGGGGGGCCACCACTCGTCTATATTTTCTATCGTCAGCCTTTTCCCCTTAACCTCATTCGTTTATACCTGCTAAGTATATTTTTTGTTAGCTCAATTAGCCGTCTCACTATGGTTGGAATACGCGGTGAATTAACATCGGACATGCTACTCTTTTCCGCTGTATGTATTCCTATCGTACTTGGCGTTAGTTGGTTTGCCAAACATTACCCACCACCGATCAGTTTAGACACTATGCGTAAAATAGCTTTTTGTATGTTAATGGTTATCGGCTCTAGTTTATTATTTAGATAGCGAGATATGATTTAGATACACAGATAAAAATGACAAGTTAACTCTTGACTTATTACAACGTCCTGAAGAGTGTCTTCATATTATATTAACTAGAATATATAGAACTAAAATTGTCTTGTAAAATGCATGCAATTTCATTACTCGGGACAGGCTTGTAGAACAGGTAGCCTTGGCCATATTCGCAGCCTTCTAGATAAAGTTCCTCGTGATTTTCAGTGGTTTCAACCCCTTCAGCCACCACCTGCATACCGAGTCCATGGGCTAGGTTGATAATGGTTCGAATAAAACTAATATCCTTAGGTAAATGACTTAGTTCTTGAATAAAGACTTTATCAATTTTTAGTTTCTGAAATGGCATCTTTTTGAGGAGACAGAGCGAAGAATAACCAGTCCCAAAATCATCCAGTGCCAGCTCGACTCCCAAACGACGTAACTTTTGTAGAATGTCAGGTGAGCTCTCAATATCTTGCATAGTTGTATCTTCAGTAACTTCGATAACTAACTGGTCTGCTGGTAAGCCTGTAACGGATAGCGTACGACTGACTATAGCCACAAGATCATACCGCGTATACATAGCTGGAGAAATATTAACAGAAACTTGAATCAATGGTAGACCAGCTTCCCTCCATACCATATTTTGTGAACATGCTTTTCGTAATACCCACTCATTTAGCTTCTCTGCTAAGCCAGATTCTTCTGCGATAGAAACGATCTCAAGCGGTGGGATGTGACCATATTGCTCATGACGCCATCTCAATAAAGCTTCAACCAACATTATTTTTTTCGTCTTGAGGCAAACGATAGGTTGGTAAACCAACTGGACCTGATCGTAGCGTAATGCTGCCTGTAAACTTTCTGCTAATATGCTATAACGTAAAACACTATCATTCATTTGTTGCTCAAACAATCGATAGCACACATCCGCATCTTTTTTGGAAAAGTACATAGCCGTATCAGCATTATTTAATAGCTTATCAGGATACTCAGCATCATCAGGAAAAACACTAATTCCTATACTTACATTTGGATATATCCTGTAACCGTGCACATTTATCTCACAATTAATCTGTTTATGAATATGCTGTGCTAACTGGACACATTCATCTGAATTTGTGATGTGTTTCTGAATGATGCCAAATTCATCCCCTCCCAAACGCGCGACAACATCTGACGAACAAACACTCTGCGCTAAACGTGATGCGACCTCCTGAAGCAGCGCATCTCCAACTGCATGTCCGAGTCGATCATTTACCTCCTTGAATCCATTCATATCGATCATATGGACAGCCGCACGGGAATTATTACGCTGAGAATTTGTAATAGTTTTTTCCAAAGCATATTGAAAGAAGTGGCGATTTGCTAAGCCAGTCAAGCTGTCATGTAATGCTTGTTTACGATTAACAGCGCTCTCACGAATGACTAGAAAAATTAAAATACTGCCACTAAGCAATAGACCGAACAAAAAAATGTTAGCGTCATTCTGAAGACTGTAAACATGTTTCAGGCCAGCCCAAGCTCTATCCCCAGAGAAACTCCTTATGTTAAACTCCCTCACCTGCGTTTGTAAGGGCTTAAGCTCCTGCGCTATTCTTATCGCATTTTGCTCACCCATTTTGAGATTCAGCACCTCTGATTCAATTTCAACCAAGCGCTGTTTGATATTCCGCAATAACTCAATTGCGCCAGGCTGGCTGCGAAATTCGCGGGTTTCCTCTCCTACCGATAACACCCCAATCCGACTCCAAAGCAGTTCAAAACGTAGCTGTAAATCTTCTGCTCCCATATCATTTAGGGCTGTCCTCCTTAATGCTTGAATGAATTTGAGCATTTCTAGCTCCAATTCAGAAGCCGTCCAGCCGACTGTTTTCATCGAGTGAGTCAGAATATCCGTAACTTGGGTATTACGTTGAGTGCTAATAACTGAGCTGACAGCAAACATAAGTACGACAAAAGTGAGAATGAAAATTTTGACTCTTTTCATCAATACACTTCCAAGCTAGTAAGCTGCCAAACCATCTCCTCATAGCGCTTAATAGTATCTAGCTCTGAATAATCAGACAAAGGGTAGATAATCCAGATAGGCCCCTTATCACGCACTCGCATGAAAACCCCATCAGTTTTTATTGCTAGAAGTATTGGGTAGTCCCTGAGTGCAGCCAGATCAATTTCAGCATGGTAATCGTTCAAAGCTTTCGCTACTAGCTTATGCCCTGAAGCCCCCACTTTTTCTAGTAAGTCATTGAGCAACACCCCTTCATAAACATGTAGCCCTTTAGTCCAAGGTGTGTGGGTAGTAATTTTGGTTTGGGGAAGTTGTTCCAACATTTGACGATCAAACAGGGCCTCACGATTAGCATTTGTATTACTAATATTTCCCCTAACAGTAAGGATGACGGCACCTTCTGGCTTAGATAAATCAGCGGCCATGCTCCCTAAAGGTAATCCTAGTAGTCCGGTTAACAAAAATACCGTCACAATTTTTATCTGCATGCTGTTGATTCCTGGTTACTTCAATTTCAAATAAAAGTTAGAAAAATCATACCAATAACATAGCGAAATACACTTTTATGTACGCAATAATAGAGTTAACATCCATTTATCGCTTATATTAAGAGTGTTCCGCTAGTGTATGAAAAACAGGCAACATCTTTTCATACAAGAAAAAGTAAGGCAAATCTAAAACACTAAATTGTGAATAAGGGCAAGTTTGAGTTAGCCGTGGAGCGCTCGGTTCCAAGCCAGCGCGACTTGACGCAGAAAGAGTGTAATTCATTCGTTATAATATTTTTTATCGGCCTGTAAATGTACCATAAATGCATACATACACATTCCACAAATACCGCCCACAATCCCACCAATAGCAGAACGAACTGCGAACTCAATAATAACCGTCGAGCCATGAACAATATTTGCCAATAAGACAAAAAAAACAATGCTTATAGAATACACAAGCACACCTATGATCAACTTACCCTGATATTGTTCTTGGCGATTTTTAATGACTGCAAACACGTACCACACAAACAAAGCCGCTAGGCCCAATATCCCCCCGCCGTATTGGTTCAACTTGTACATGGGCAACGAAAGTATTTCTCTATTCCAGAACTCACTATTCACAACGAACAAACCATCAAAATGACTTGTCGCATCCCACAATACATGACTGTATGCACCGATCAATACCCCAAGCACGACTAAAAAATACGAAGACTTTCCAAATGACCATTCCCTTCGCGGTAACCGAAATAGCTCAAGAGTCGGCCCCTCAATCCATCGATACCAAACAAGTAACATCAAAAGTGACGGAAGAAGACAATAAATAAGCACCCCACTCTCCGAATGGCCTGGAGCTTCTGTTGGACTAAGTGCTAAAAGATATGGGAAGTCGGGAGACATACTTCCTACAACCATCGCAGCAAGCGGAATCCTTCCCCGCGCAATGACTGATACAGGTAGCGCAACTACAGCGTGTGATAATGTGTATGGCATCGTTTTATTCACCTAACAGCTTGTTATACGGAATTACGTATAACGTGAACTCCAGTTTAATTTTCATAAACAGTACCAAATACACGATTAATTACAAATAGATAATGATAAATAGCGGTTCTAAACCAAAAACAAAACGAGTAACAACGGAGGCTAAGTTGATTAATGCACAGTCTATTTGACCGTAACCGTTATTTTCGTCGACATTAACGGTTTATCATGAGGGACATGAGCATAATTCCCAAGCAGTAACTGTAAAGTATGTTTACCTGGTTTTAGTGTTAGCTGTGTTTCCGTTTGACCCCCACCAAAATGCCGTACTTTATCTGTTGCTTGTAACGGTTTAGTCAAATTTGGCAGCACCTTAGTATCAATAAGCAAGTGGTGATGAGCCGTTTTTACTCG
This sequence comes from Moritella viscosa, assembly GCF_900120065.1. NCBI lineage: Bacteria > Pseudomonadati > Pseudomonadota > Gammaproteobacteria > Alteromonadales > Moritellaceae > Moritella > Moritella viscosa. The sequence goes on along the minus strand of NZ_FPLG01000110.1, from coordinate 58,620 downwards.
ATCTATTCCCGCTGGCGCAATACCCATTCCACGTAAACCAAACCTAACCCTAAATGTCTGTGAAACTATATCCCCATCTGCTGGACTAATAATGTATACATCGACACCTGGCGGCGCTAAATTACCCGATTCTTGCTTCAATGCAAACGCATTAAATCCGACAAGGAGTAATGTAATAAACAATAATTTTTGTAACATACTTAGCACCTCATTAATGAATATTTTCACCACATTCCATTAATTGTAGACTACACCCCAAATTATAAATAATAATCTCAAACTGCAGATAATAAAAAACCGCGAGTAAGCTACCATTCCAAGTAACCTAACCAGCGGTTTTTATTCTAAGCCTTTATTAACTTATTTAAGCATTTATAACCCAAATATTACTTCGCGTTTTGCTCAGCTTTTTTCTTTGCTTTTTCTACGCGACGTTCATCAATGATGTGTTTAATTTCACCACCGATGTGTGACTCACCACGCTTTTCAGCAAGTTCCATTTGACGTTCACGCTCAGCAAAACGGCTACGCTGTTCATCTGTCACTTGATCATGACAACGGTGACAGCTAAGACCTTTCACGTAATGCTCACTTTGCAGTTCATCTTGTGTTAACGGGTAACGACAAGCGAAGCATTGATCACATTCGCCTTGTTCTAAATCGTGATTTACAGAAACACGACCATCGAATACAAAGCACTCACCTTCCCACATCGTTTCTTCTTTTGGCACTTCTTCAAGATACTTAAGAATACCACCCTCTAAGTGGTAAACGTCATCAAAACCTTGCTCTTTTAAATAAGCAGTCGATTTCTCACAACGAATACCACCAGTACAATACATCGCTACTTTCTTGTGCTTTTCTTTGTCTAAGTTGTTTTTCACATACTCAGGAAATTCACGGAAAGTCGCTGTGTTCGGGTTTACAGCATTTTGGAATGTACCGATCTCAATTTCATAATCGTTACGCGTATCAATCAGAATCACTTCAGGATCAGAAATAAGTGCATTCCAATCTTTCGGTTTAACATACGTACCAACAACTTGGTTAGGATCAATACCTTCAACGCCCATAGTTACGATCTCTTTTTTCAATTTAACCTTAGTACGTAAGAACGGATTCTCATCGTTATAAGATTCTTTGAAAGAGATTTCGCCCAAACTTGGGTCTTGAGATAAAAAGCTTAATACAGCATCAATACCTGCTTGTGGCCCAGCAATTGTACCGTTAATACCCTCGGCCGCTAATAACAGCGTACCGCGAACATCTTGGCTTTCCATTTTTGCTAATAAAGGCGCGCGTAACGCTTCGAAATTCTCTAAACGTACAAATTTGTATAATGCACAAACTGTAATTTGAGCGGTATTTTTTGTAGTAATTGGTACTGACATTTGGTTATTCCCCATTGAGCTAACTGGAACGTAAATCCAGAGCTGTAGATTAAGGCGGCGATATTAACAGAAATACCCTATATCGACCAGAAAAATTGATCTAGCTCAACAAACATCCCTTATTGAAACGCTTAACCCTACACCTTGGAGGTAGTTTTTTGTTAGGTTAATCAATATCTGGCACAGTTATTGATTGATTTATTGTAAGACTCGCTCATTCAAGGATGGCTATTATGATGACAAACCCACAACTAACCGCATTTATTGAACGTAATAAGCTAGAGACTGCTTATTTAACCGATGCAGCAAAATGGTACACAGGGCTCATATCTGCAATCAGAGCGCACCAGTATCGTGCAATAAACAGTATGATAACAAATGTTGATCGTTCAAATGACAAACAAGCATCTGTTTTAATTGGTATTAATGGCTGCCAAGGCTCGGGTAAATCAACACTCGCCGATTATCTCGCGACCTATTTAACCAGTGCCTATAAAATGAATGTAGCCGTTATCTCTATGGATGATTTTTATTATAGCCACCAGCAACGTAAAAACCTATCAGAGCATGAACATCACTTATTACAAACTCGGGGGGTGCCAGGAACACATAATTTATCACTCGCGCACAGTACCTTAGATAAGCTGCAATCCGCTAACAATAAATCAACGCCAGTTGCCCTGCCTCGGTTTAATAAAACTACCGATAACCCGTACCCAGAATCAGAATGGCCAGTAATTCATGGCGCTGTCGACGTCATTATTCTTGAAGGTTGGTGCTTAGGCGTACAGGCACAAACAGATGAGGCACTATTAGACCCCGTCAACCAGCTCGAAGCATCAAAAGACAAATACGGTGTTTGGCGTCGTTATGTGAACAATCAGATCAAACATCACTACACAGCGCTTTATGAACGACTTGATATGTTAGTCATGCTTAAAGCTCCGAGTTTCAATACCGTTTACCAATGGCGACTTGAGCAAGAATTAAAATTAAAGCAGCAAGCGCTGACGCTCAATTCCCCGCTTGATCGAGTCATGAACGAATCTGATATTAAACGGTTTACAGCGTATTTCGAACGGCTCACCAAACATGGATTAACGACATTACCCGCATCATGCAATTGGGTGTTTGAAATGGACAGTAACCACAACATAGTGCACTCATACCGTCCTCAATCAATGCAGCTTGATCATTACCCTGCTATTTTTACAGATCTTGATGGTACTTTGCTCGATCATGACAGCTACAGTTTTACTCCCGCATTAAGTACGCTCGCCAAATTAAAGCGCGCTGCAATCCCCGTTATTCCAAATACCAGTAAAACCTATGCCGAATTACTCGCACTAAGAAAACAGTTAGATTTAAATGGGCCCTTTATTATTGAAAATGGTGCAGCCATTTACATCCCTGTTAACTACTTTAGCCACCAGCCTATCGGTACAATACAACAAGATGGTTACTGGGTTAAATCGCTAGTACATTCACGTGACCATTGGTTATCACTGCTGCCGACAGTGCCTGTAGAATTAACCACATTGTTTACCAGTATGAATACTATGACACTTAACGACATTGTTGATGCGACAGGATTAGATGAGGCAAGTGCAGCACTTGCAAGTCAAAGACAATATGGCGAACCCATACTCTGGAAAGGTAATGCAGCTCAGAAACAAATATTCATCCAACACTTTAAAAAACAAGGTGCTACGATTTTAGAAGGCGGACGTTTCCTACATATTTGTGGTGATTGTAATAAAGGTAAAGCAATGAACTGGTTAATGAATCAATTTAAATTATTTAATCCACAGCAAACGCCTTACTCCATTGCACTCGGTGACGGTAACAATGATATTGCCATGTTAGAAGCTGCGCAATATGCCGCAATCATTTTATCTCCAGTGCATATTCCACCTAAATTAAAACGTAGACAACACTTAATCACAAGTAAAAGTACAGGGCCAACAGGCTGGGCTGAAGTACTAGCTACATTATTACCCAAACTATTACCCAAGGTATTACCTGAGCTTGAACTAATAACGGTTTAAATTTTAAAACATTAATTCAATACTTCGATTCAAATACTAAGGAAGGTTTATCATGGCTGATTTTTATCAAAATGGTGTAATTACAACACTACATAACCTAAACCAACGTTCATTAGAAGCAATGGAAGCAGAACTCACTGAATTTTCAAAACTGCGTCCTATGTCCTTAATTCTCCCATCGCTATTCTCTGAGTTAGAAGGTGAAGCACTGCCTAATATTATTAATCATTTACAAGATGTCCCGTATTTAAACGAAATTGTGATCGGCTTAGACCGCGCTAATGAAGAACAATATAAACACGCGTTAAAATTCTTCGGCGCATTGCCACAGCATCACCGTATTTTGTGGAATGATGGCCCTCGCCTGCAAGCGCTTGATGCTGAACTTGCTGAACTTGGCTTAGCGCCCAAAGAATTAGGCAAAGGCCGTAATGTCTGGTACTGCATGGGTTACACACTTGCATCAGGGAAATCAGAATCAGTGGCGTTACATGATTGCGACATTCTAACCTACGACAGATCACTGCTCGCACGCTTGATTTATCCCGTTGCGAACCCGCAATTTAACTATGAATTTTGTAAAGGTTTTTACGCTCGCGTTGCAGACGGTAAAATTAATGGGCGTGTTTCTAGATTACTCATTACGCCATTATTACGCTCACTTAAACGCGTTGTCGGCCATAACGATTACCTTGAATACATGGATAGTTTCCGTTATCCGCTCGCAGGTGAGTTTTCATTCCGTAAAGATGTACTTAACGATATTCGTATCCCAAGTGACTGGGGATTAGAGATCGGAGTATTGTCAGAAATGCACCGTAATTATTCCCATAATCGATTATGCCAAGCTGATATTGCTGATGTATACGATCACAAACATCAAGATCTATCATTGGATAATGAAAATGGCGGTTTATCAAAAATGTCGATTGATATTACCAAGGCATTCTTCCGTAAGTTGGCGACTCAAGGTCATACCTTCACCAATGAAAATTTCCGCACTATCAAAGCAACCTATTACCGTATAGCCTTAGATTTTGTTGAAACTTACTATAATGATGCAGTCATGAATGGCCTGACTCTCGACATTCACTCAGAAGAAGAAGCGGTTGAAATGTTTGCGCAGAACATCATGATCGCAGGGCAGAACTTCCTCGATAACCCAATGGAAAAACCGTTTATGCCTAGCTGGAACCGCGTAATATCGGCAATGCCTGACGTATTAGAACGCCTCAAGGAAGCTGTTGAACTAGATAGAGCTGAGTTCATTGCTCAACTATAAGAGTCGCAAAATTAAAAAATGGATGGTGACGATGTTAAATCCAAATATTGAATTACTACAGCGAGTAGAACAACAGATCAGTACAATTTATGCGGATATTAATTTATCCGTATCAATCGAAGTGCTGGCTGCAGAATTGATCAGCACAATGCGGCTAACCGATCACTTTCATACGCCGACACCACAAATAAATCATTGGTCTGAAAAAGATACTATATTGATAACCTACGGTGACAGTATCCTCAATCAGGATGAAAAACCCCTGCAGACATTGCATCATTTTTTACAACATTACTGTGCAGATACAATTAACAGTGTGCATATTCTGCCATTTTTTCCGTATAGCAGTGACGATGGTTTTTCGGTTATTGACTACGCCAGTGTAAACGATGCATTAGGTGATTGGGATGATATAAAACAGATAGCACAGAGTCATCATCTTATGTCTGACTTAGTCATCAATCACTGCTCTAGCCGCAGTAAATGGTTTGACAACTTCATTCGTGGCGAAGGTACTGGTTATGATTATTTTTATACCGACTCAACTTATTCACTTTCAAACGCGACAGTCTCAACTAATGGCGATAGCAGTACCGACCGTCACGATATAGAAGCCGTCGTGAGACCACGTACATCTCCTTTATTCAGAAGCACACAAACCGCCTCTGGCGAACAGCAAGTGTGGTGCACCTTTAGTCATGACCAAGTCGATCTCGATTTTACTAATCCCAAGGTACTCATCAATTTCGTGTCCATTATCCGTCAATATTTAGATAATGGCGTGAAGATATTCCGCCTCGATGCGATCGCCTTCTTGTGGAAGAAAGCAGGCACGCCTTGCATTAACTTACCCGAAACTCACGAAATTGTACGTTTACTCCGAACCTTAATCGAACATGCACGTTCAGACGCCGTTATAATTACTGAAACCAATATTCCCAACAAAGAAAACCTTACCTATTTTGGTAATGGCAACGAAGCACATTGTATTTACAATTTCGCCCTACCACCCTTATTGGTAAATACCTTGATCACCGGTAATTGCCAATACTTAAAACAATGGATGATGAGCATGCCACCAGCCCAAAATGGCACGGCTTATTTTAACTTTATCGCATCGCACGATGGTATCGGCTTACGACCAACAGAAGGTTTATTGTCAGATCAAGAGATAAATCAGTTAGTCACTACGATGCAAGAATTTGGTGGTAAAATATCTTGGCGAACAGTGACGGCAGATACTAAAAACACCTCGAATTCGGAAGAAAAAAAAGTGCGTAAGCCTTATGAGTTAAATATCACCTTATACGATGCATTAAAAGGAACAACAGCAGGTAAAGACGAATGGGGGCATGCACGTTTTATCTGTGCTCATACGATCATGCTCGCACTAGAAGGTATCCCTGGGATCTACATTCATAGTTTACTCGGCACGAGTAATGATTATAAAAAGCTCGACCACACGAGTCATAATCGTTCTATCAATCGACATCGCTGGGCACTTAATTCACTAACAAAGCAACTTGATAACCCCGAAAGCCAACATGCTCGTTCATTACATGATATTAATCATCTGATCACATTAAGAACTGCGCAACCCGCATTTCACCCAAATGCCACTCAATTCACCTTACAGTTAGGCGAACAACTCTTTGGATTTTGGCGACAAAGCATAGACCGTAGCCAAAGCATATTTTGCATCAGTAATATTTCAGATACGCAACTTACATTACCGCTAGCCAATGTGAACTTAATCAGTAGCGATTTTTGGTATGATTTAATTACCGGGGATACTATCGAGGATATTAGCCAAATATTAACACTCAAACCCTACCAGACATTATGGTTGAGTAACCGATAAAATGAACATAATTTAACGCTAGGGTTACCCTACAGTAGCCCTATTATTGATAACATTTAATTTAAATAGCTAAAGAATAATGAGTCTTTTATAAGTCATTATCACCTAATCTAAAGCATAATAATAACAAAACAGTTAACCTCACAACTTTTAACGTCAAATTAACCACTCTCACAAATACATCCATTTACACCTTCAAATGTAACCTTCGATTGAAACCAAACTATTTTTAAGTATTTATACTAGTTAAAAAACGTTTCGATTGATGAATTTTCAAACAAATAAAAACTTTATTTGAACATTTTAACTTTCGAATAGTGATAATTGTATCTATGTCACATTTCGTTTATATAATCTCCCCTATTATCTCGTCACAATTTTAGTTGCAAGAAGGTTAACAATGAAAAGATTGATTGCTCATCGTGGAATGTCATCGCTGGCACCAGAAAATACATTAGCCGCATTTTCTTTATGCAAAGAGAATAATATTCAATGGTTCGAATGTGACGTTGATATTTTAAAAGACGGTACGATTATTGTTTCACATGACGATACTTTAGATCGTTGTACTGACAAGAGTGGTCAATTATGCAAAATCAGTCATGACGATATCGCGAATATCGATGCTGGTAGCTGGTTTGCAGATGAATTCATTGGTGAAAAACTACCGACGCTCCAAGAGTTAATTTCATTAGCAAATGAGCTTGAGCTCAACATGAATATCGAAATTAAATCATGCGCAGCAAGTGCAGAACTTAGCTATACCCTGATTGATAATTTAATTATTGGTTTGAAAGAGCTAAACCCTGAGCGCGAATTAATCGTATCAAGCTTCAACCACCTTGCCCTAACCGAATTTAAACGTCGTAGCCCAGAAACCCAAGTTGCTTGTTTATTTGAAAGCCATACCTTGTGGGACGATTGGAACTCAATTTTAGATTGGTGTAACGCAGATTACATCCATCCAGAAGACAAAGGCTTAACGCAAGAAATGGTTCACAAATTTAAAGCCGCTGGTTTTAAAGTAAACGTGTGGACTGTAAACGATCTTGCGCGCGCTAATCAATTATTCAACTGGGGTGTCGACGGTATTTGTACCGATGTTGCCCATAAATTCCCATCAAAATACAAAGTGTTAGGTAATAAATAATGAGTTTATTAGAAAAAATTGGCTTCGACTCAAAAAGCCGCTTTTACGGTTTCTTATCTGTCGTACTGTCAGGACAGATCATTTATTCTGCTTTCGAAGCATTTAAAGGTACATTTTATAATTTACTACTAGAAGTATTAAACATTGATAATACGCAGATGGGTGTACTATTTACACTAATCGGCTCAGCAATGTTCTTCTACATCCCTGCTGGTTGGGTAAATAACCGCTTCTCTGTACGTTCGATTTTAATGACCAGTATGTTCATACGATTCTTAAGTATGATGGCTATCATCATCTTTCAACCTGAATTTACCTTCTTGATCGTCATTGCCGGACTTTGGGGTCTGATTGATGCGATCTTCTGGCCTGCTGTTGTGAATGGCGTTAACTTAATGTCAGGCGATGACAACAAAGGCATGGCTTTTGGTTTATTAGAGTCAATTCGTCGTGCAACAGAAATGAGCATGAACGCAATTATCGTTGGTATCATGGCATTAGTGAGTGGTTCAATCTTGATTTTCCAAGGTGCTATCGTATTCTATACCTTACTTATCCTACCAATGATATTCTGTGTATGGAAATTTGTACCAGACAATCAATTAGAAGTTAAAGCAGGCGAAAGTAAAAACAAAGCAGCATTACAAGGTTTATTCTATGTATTAAAAATGCCAACAGTATGGTTAGCGGCTCTAACATCTCTAACAGTTTACTGGACTTACATCACGCTTATCTACACAGTACCATACTTACAAGCTGTGTTTGGTTTAACAACTGCAGAAGCCGCTATCTTCGGTATCATTAATACTGGTGCTATGGGTGTTGTTGCCGGTCTTGTTGCTGGCTCAATTGCTGACTTTGTGTTCAAATCATCGATTAAAATGATGCTGTGTGCACTGGGTCTTACTGTTATCTGTTTAGGTATTACAATTTTACTACCAAAATCAGCTGAAATGTTAGTAATGAACATGATTCTACTAATGTGCTTCTCGTTTAGTATCTTCCTAGCAAAAGGCATTATCTTAGCGCCGATTGCTGAAGCAGGTGTTCCGAAAGAATTCAGTGGCGCAGCAATGAGTGTTGGTTCATTCGCTGCATATGCATCAGTATTCTGGGCTTACGCACTAAACGGTTGGATCATCGATACCTATCCTGCAATTGAAGCGTATCAAATGATCTTTGGTATTGGTCTGAGCGTATCAGCATTTGGTATGTTCACGGCGATTTGTTTACTATTACTAAAACGTAAACAAGCAGGTAATATCTCAACTGATGATGCAACACCAGCATAATTTAGGTGAGTTAAGATGACCTAATTAGCGTCATCAAAGTAATCTATAATACAAACAAAATAGCCGCATTAATTGCGGCTATTTTTTATTCTAAATAATGAAACCTATGTATAACGCTCTATTTGTCGCTATGCAGCCATCGCTATATGTACTGACGTTTGAATTAACAGTAATAACAGTACAAACAAAGACAGTGAAAACGCACGTAATCTATGTGGCACATAGTTAGTCCCCACATGTACATAAGCGTGAATATATCTAAACACCACATAAACAACTGACAGTCCAATAGCAAAACTATTCACCGCCCCAACCAACACAGTGATGATGCACAAGCCATAAAACACCAAAGGTGATTCAAACTGGTTATCTAAGTTATTTGATACTTGAACAACATCTTCTGGCCATGCCTTGTTATTTAACGCCGTTTTCTTAAAATCAATTGCTTTTGCTTTTATTGCTTTTGATTTACGTATTATCAATAAAACATACAATGATATAACTAAAAATATATGCGCAAGTAACGGGTATAAAATACCGACTCCATCCATCTCTTTCTTCCTTTATTTTTATAATATAATTAATCTATCAACTAGATATAAAGCAAATGAGGAAAAATAGGAAATGCATGTTTTATGATTTGTGAATAGACGCATCATCAAATTCGAACTTTGATGATGCTTATCTAACGTGATGATTTATTCCGTCAACAAAGCACTCACTTCCGCTGCTGACAATGCTTTATGATAAATTTTGACACTATCATATGCTTGTTCCAATGCGGATACACAAACTTTAGGGTCTGCCGAGGTCGCACCATCTTCACAGGTAACACTCGTATGCCCGCCCACTTTAAATGGAGAGCCGCCACCATAACCAGAAGTATTCATCGCGGCAATAATCGGGCTATTCCCCATCGGTAAATCACCTTGTAGATCAAACGGTGCACCATCGATATAACCCAGTAACAGCTGATTTTCTCGATCGATGACAACGGCCACATGGTGCCAACTGCCGTCAACAATTGCAGCAGGTTGAGTGATCGTTACATTATTCGGATACATAAATCGGTCGCGGAAATTAACTTGAATTTCTAAATCATGTCCACTAGCGCGGATCTCCCAACCACCATAATTCATATTATTTGGGGTCTTAGACGATTTACCAATAAGTAGTTTATCACCGTCAGTTACCGAATATTTAAACCACATAGCCGCAGTAAAACTTTTATGACCCGGATCTAATTTATGTGGTAATAAGCTATCTCCTAAAGGATCATTAACCATCTCTTTTGCTGCTAACAATGGAATAGTAATACCTTGATCAGTTCTCCCAGCAGTTTGCATTTCAATTAATTTAACACCTGTCGTTTCGGCCTGTAAGTCATGACCAAATACAGAAGAGTCCGTCACTTTATTATCTTTTAGGTTATCCATATTCCAATCAGCGACCAATTCAGGTGTTACAACTTGAATCATCACTGGGCCACGGGTTTTATATTCTCCATCCGTGGCAATATAGCTAAATTGATCGACGCCGACAAAATCGGCAGGTGGTGTATAACGTAATGAATCACCATAAACAATAACGGTGCCACCAGCTAATGTTGTCGCGTCAAAGCTCTCAATGGTTAATAGATCGCCATTTGCGTCATAATCATTTGCCAATGGATTGACCAAACCAGATTCATTTTTATATACCGTTAAATAATCTTTGAATGTGGCAGGTAACATAGGATCTGTTAATGCCTTCGCGGCTTTAAAGCGAGAGCCTTTTTGAATCCGACGCGTCGTATTCCATGCTTGCATATTGCCCATATGCGTTCTTGGCTCTTGAATTTGATTATTATTATCGGTTTGTTCGCCATGGCCTAACCCTAAGTTATGCCCAATTTCATGAGTAAAGCCCCAGCTCATGGTATAACCTGCGGTACAGCCAACCCAATAACCACCACCCCAACACTGCCCGCCATTCACAGGATCTTGAAAATCAATACTGAAGTTAGTTGCATCAGGCGCACTCGGACGAGTTTGCGTAGCCTTACCGATATCGTCTTTTAATTCGATAACGGCTTTACCCATATCCCAACGTAAGCCTGTTTTTTGTGCCCACATATAGTCGAGTTCATTAATGTGGCCTTCCATTTGCGCGACACCATTAATAATGTTGTTTCCAGCGCCTTTATCAAATTGGTTTTCTTCAAATTTAAAAGCAACCCGCGCTAAACTATTATGGAAGTCATTGCCAGGTTGCGGTTGATATAAACGACCATTCTCAATAGCAGGCAACTCAAAATCAATGATTAACTCTTGAGTATCGGTTTCATCATTACCTAATGCTGTTGTCGTTATAAATCCACTAACATCAACTTTTTTCTGCCAAAATAACATGTCTCCCTTCCACGCCGAAATATGAATCGAGCCCAAGGCATCGATCACACCAGTAACGGTTACCGTAGAATTATTCGTTACAATGCCACGGTAAGTTCTAATTTCCGGCATTGGTGATACAGATTCATATTCTTTGACTCGACGAGAGTCGAAGGTAAGCAATTGAAAATTAGGAGACCGGACTGAATGTTTCGTAAATTCTAATGCGTAGTCAACATCATTGATACTAACGTCGATATCAATATTTTGCGGCAATGATTCACCAGCCGTTTTATTTTTATCGATAATAACCGTACGCACGATAGTCACATTCGAGCTCCAGCGACTGCCCGTAGGCCCAACAGTCTCAGTCCGAATATAATACATTTTACCGGGATCAATTGGTGACAGTGTAATGTCATGCTCCCCAGCTAACAAATCGTTTAACTTAACGCGATACTGCCACCCTTCAGTATTACTACCAGCATCCATTTCACCATAATAGATCCAAACCGGGTAACCCTCAGCGCTTTTATCTACGCTCAGATTAAGTTTAATTTGATTGCCTTGGCTGTCAAAACCAGTTTGTATTGCAGTATCAACGTTTACCGCTGCAGGGTGAAAACGGTTATAAGGTATCAGGAACTCTCCTGTCATCAAGGTTCGATTAGGAATACCAGCCCCCTGCCATGCAACAGACATGTGATCACCACCACCGCCTTCTTTATGAAGCACTTCGATATAATAATACTGACCAGCATTTAAATTAATATTCGTTTTAACCTGGCTGCTATCACGCCAGTTATCTTCACTCGTATAACCAGTAATATGTGCGACTAAATCAGCTTTATCACGCGTCATATCAGAACTAATGCGTAATTCACTATGATCATCAGAAGCAATCCAAAAATTGTACACCCCACTCACAGGTACAGTGAAATAACCATATACTCGTTGGCCATAAGAAGACCCCATATTAGTGAGTGATTTAAAGTTTGTTAATGTACTTTGTTGATTAATAGGCGCTAAAGTATTAATAACCGCCACACTTGAGCCAGATATTCCAGTCCATACTTCCTGCGATACACCTTGATAAAGTAATACATCACTAGGTAAAACATGCACTTTGACTAGCGTAGAACTTGTTTTATTATCTTTATTTATCGTGATTTCAAGATCAAACGAGTGCAACTCTCCCTCAAGAACATGACGTTTCAAGCTAAGCTGACCTTTCTCATTGATTCCAAATAAGTCCGCATCATCACCACCTACTACCTTAAACGCCAATCCTTGCTGCTCATTAAAACTCAATGTTGCAAATGAGCTACCAATAGAGCCATTAGCAGGAACCGAAAATTCATAATACGGATATTCGAATACGGGAGTATCAGCAACCAAGGCGTTAGTCTGTATCGATAGTCCATTTGATAAACCACTACTGTTACCAACAATATCAACGGCTTCAAGGGTAAGATTATAGTTTGTGGCAGGTAATAATTGTTTAAGTCTATAATTCGTATTATAAGTTTGTGCAGCAAGTTCCCCATCTTGGTAAATACGATAAAGTATTTGCTGCTTATCTTCATCCGTTGAGGCATCCCAACCAAGATCTATAAAATTAGTCCCCTTTTCATTAACCCTAATATTCGTCACCACCGAAGGGGCTATAAAATCATCAATCACAATCATCAAAGGATCACTTTCCATCGACTTATTACCGGCTTTATCCTGTGCGCGAATAGTAAAATCATAACGAGTTGCACTTTCCAAACCCGTTAGCTCAATTGATAACTTATCCTTACTTGTCGTTGCTAACAACTTATTACTTTCACTAATTAAATAACGCTTTACATCAACATTATCGGTAGTTGCATTCCATTGTAAGATCACTGTGTCTTCTGACGTTTTTAGCCAATTAAAGTTAAATATAGGCTTAGGTTTTATCGTATCAACAGGTAAGCGCAAATATTGATTGGTGATGACTCCTCGTGGTATTTCCGGCCCTTCCCAAGCGACAGCTAATAAGTCAGATCCATAACCTTCAGCCATTAACGCCTTTACTGCATATACTTGGCCAGCTTCAAGGTAAATGATTTCAGAGGCTTGGCTACCATAACGCACAGGGTCCCATTCACGTTTGTTTGTAGCCCGCTCTGTATAAGCAATTCGTCTTAGCCCTTTGGTACTAACACTATCACTTAACAACAGTTCAGATTCGTCATCTGAAGCTATCCAGAATTGATAGTCACCTGTGACAGGTGGGACGATATAGCCTTCCAGAGTCTGACCATATCTACTCCCAATATTACTTGGTGATTCGAAGTCAGTTTCAATATTTATAGAGGTAGGGTTATCAGGGAACGTTGGTAACGCTTTAAGTTCAGAAAGCTTACCTTTAACTCGATTATCTTGATAATACTTACGTAACAATCCTTGGTTTTCTGGTTTTTCCGCATTAGGTATAAATGCAACATGAAGAAGTACAGTTACCGAACTTAAACCGTCACTCACATCCACAGAAATATCCATGACTTTTAATGAAAGTTTATTAACTGAAGCAATCACAGTTAATGCACCATCTTCATCAATAGTAAAATAGTTCAATGCCTGTTCACTGGAAACTTGATAATGCAATGCATCACCATTAGCATCGCTTGCATTTATTTTAGCCACAAACGCACCGACAGTTGCGGTATCGTTTAACAAGACAATGTCAGTAATCGGTGAAATAACAGGGCTGTCATTCGCCATTGTTAAGGCGGTTATAGTTCGCGACTCAGATTCTCTGCCTTCCTTATCCAAGGCCAGCACGTCATAGACATAGCTTCTGTTTTCTTGCAAGTTTATATCAACAAAACGATATAAACCACGGCTAACCGTCGCGACCTTATTACCATCTCGGCGAATAATATAACCATTAGCATTATGGCTATCATCCCAGCCTAACGTCAGACTTGTTTGACTAGTCTCGATTAATCGAACATTTTCGACCGCCATGACTTCTTTTTCTGGCTGTTCAGGTTCAGGACGAGGTAGAGGAATACTTTGTTGAGCCCCGGCCCCTTCATTACACCCTGACACAGATAAGATCAATACAATCCAGAATATATACTTCATTCATTTTTCCTAAGTTTATCGAATAAAACTCATCACTTTTGATGGTTCAATATAAAGTCGCAATAAAACTTTTAAATGAATATTTAAAAAGCGCGTTTAAATAACAAAGTACACATTTGATAGCAAATTAAGAAGTACAGCGAGTTTAAACTATAATCAATATCAATAAACTACAAAATATTGCTTATAATTCATTCAACATATGGAGAAAATACGAAGATAAAAAACCCCAGTAATAACTGAGGTTAAAGAGAGAATAATGAACAGATATATTTATATCATTACATTGTTTTAGAGAATGTACGGCTAATAACGTCTTGCTGTTGTTCTGATGTTAATGAATTAAAACGTACAGCATAACCCGATACACGTATTGTTAGCTGTGGGTATGCACTTGGATTTTTAATCGCATCTTCCAGTGTTTCACGTGTTAATACATTCACGTTTAAGTGTTGACCACCTTCTACCTTTGCAGGTTCTTCGATTGCAATATCACGAGACTCAAAATTACCAAGTTCAGCTAAGTTAACCACGGCATCTTGCGCGATCACATCATCAACAGTACCGATGCATCTTGCTTGCTCTGCACTTTCATCAATAAGCCAAATGGAATTGATTAAACGTTGGTCATCCGCTTGCGTGATTTGAATACCTTTTAATTTACTCATTGTAATACCTTTTATGTTGTATATCTCAATCAACCATACAACAAAAAACCTTAATTAAACAAGGGTTACAGTGTGAATCATTAATACTTTATAGGTATTTCATATTTATGTATATTCCCTGTTAAAACAAGGTTAAGGCAATGAGTAAAATGAACTTAAAAATCAATATTTAACTAGGATTCATTCCAATTGGTCAACTCCTTTCACATCGTTATAACGCAACCGTACTTGCTTGAAGTCTTCAAATAATAGCTGAGATGATAATATTGCTTCACCAAAAGGGTTGGTTTCAGGTTCGAGTATGGCTTGTAATTTCCCTTCAGGGTTAATCACCATAAAAGCGAAGCTATGGCTAACGCTATAATTATCATTAGTGGCTTCATATTCATAAATAGCAATAATATTTAAGCTATTAGCAAACCCTAAATAAGTCAGCCCCTCAACTTGCCTTAACCCTATTATTTCGGGATCGAAAAATGCTAAATATTCCGCCAGTACTTGAGGAGTATCACGCAAAGGATCTACGGTATAAAAAATAATATCGACATCATCCTCAAATGCGCTTTGCTCTAAATGCCCCTGAAACTGACTCAGCGCTAATAACGTCATCGGACAAATATCGCCACAGTGCGTATAACCGGCAGCAACGATATGCCACTTGCCTAACAAGTCATCTTGAGTAAAACGATTGCCATGTTGATCTTGTAATACAAAGTCCGTAATCGGCATAGCTTCACTCAAAGCAATGCCATTAATTTTCGCTACCGCTTGAGGTTGATACAACCCGAACAAGAACCTCAACATAATAAAAAAGATTAATATAATGCTTAAGCCCAAGCTGGAATATAAAAATTTATTTATAAATGCCTACTTATAAACACATAACTGGCTTCTATATTCATTAAGGTAATGAATATCAATATCGCAATGGGGGGAATGAATAACAGTAGCTTCACTGCAAATCGTTCCCACTTTAAATGCATAAACACAGTTAAAATCAACCCCGCTTTCATGACCATAAAAAACAAGATAAGTGCCCAGCGTAAATAGCCTTGAACCTGAAAATAATCCACCATATAAGAACAAGCGCTTAAGATAAATAACAATAACCATGCTTTAAGATAAAGGCGAATAGGATGCACTTGACCAATTTTATGTGTTTGTGTGGACTTCATAATCACACCTCACCAAAGATAGAAAAAAGCAAAAATAAATACCCACACCAAATCAACAAAATGCCAATATAGTCCCGATATTTCAACCGCTTGATAACCTTTACTTTCATAATCACCCGCACGCACACGTTTGGCAATGACGAGCAAATAAATAACGCCAATACTCACATGCAAACCGTGAAACCCAGTGATCATAAAAAAGGTGGCACCAAATTGTGCTGCGCCTAATGGGTTACTCCATGGCCGAACCCCTTCTTCAAAGATCAACTTGCTCCATTCAAAAGCTTGCATACCAACAAAAGAAATTCCGAATAAAGCGGTAATAAATATCAGATAACTGGCTTTGCGTTTATCCCCTTGATAGGCAAAATTAACAGCCATCGCCATCGTGCCGCTACTGGTAATAAGAATGAACGTCATAATAGCAATCAACACTAAGGGTACGTGCTCCCCCGCGATCGTTAACGCAAATACTTCACTCGAATTAGGCCACGCATCAACCGTACTCATTCGCACACTCATATAAGCGGTTAGAAAAATACCAAAAATGAAAGTATCACTGAGTAAAAATACCCACATCATAAATTTAGGCCAAGGCATATCAAACACGGTGCGATCATTCGACCAATCAGATACTACACTTTGCCAACCTTTCTTTTCATCATCATTGTGGCTGTTATTATTCATGACCACCTCCTAAAAACCACAAAGCAATGCAATCGTTTTGTAGGTATCTGGTGTTGCCGTTAACAACGCAAACAGCAACATCCATACAATAAACAAATAATGCCAATACCAAACACATAAGCCTAAGTTAGCAGTCAATCTTTCACTATCAGTATGTTTAACAAATGTAATAACAACCCGAATTAATGCAACGAAACCACCCGCCAAATGTAATCCATGAATCCCCGTAAACAAATAGAAATAACTGTTGGCTGGATTCCCATTTACCGCAAAACCCGATGCAGCAAGCTGCTGCCACACTAATAATTGCCCGATTAAAAACAAGCAACTAAATAACCCCGTCAGGCATAGCGCCAACACCATACGTGTATGACCCACGCTCTCGTTAATCGGCTTAGTGGTAGCCGCAAAGCGAATAGAAATAGATGCTAATAATAAGAACACGCTGTTCACCCAAAGGGTAATTGGATTACTAAAGGGTAACCAAGGCGGGCCCGCTAATGCCGTAAAATCGGAATATTGTGAACGTGATAAGAAGGTAATTGAAATCAAGAAGAAAACAACGGTCACCACCATCAAGAAAAACACCAGAGCCGTTTTAGTTGATTCGGTCTGGGTCACTTTCAAGCATTGCGTCTGATTATATGATTCGGAAATATCAGCATCGTCTGACAACCAAGGCTTACTGAGTAATTGGCGAATAATGTTCATTATTACCGCCCTCCCTTGTCTGTTAATAAACACTCTGAATCCATTATATTTTGTGGGGTAAAATCAGTTTTGTGTCCAGGTACACTGTAATCATAAGCCCACCGGTAAACGACAGGCTCGTTATCCCCCCAATTACCATGCACAGGCGGGCATTGCGGCGTCTGCCATTCCAACGACGTCGCTTGCCAAGGGTTAGCAACGGCCAGTTTACCCCGTCGTAAACTCCAGATTAGATTGAAAATAAAGATCAGCTGACCCACACCAACAATCAAGGCAGCGACAGTAATACCGGCATTGAGTGTTTGTGTTGAATCGGGAATGAAAGCGGTATCGCCCAGCGCAAAATAACGGCGCGGCACACCAAGAAAACCAAGATAATGCATCGGCAAATAAATCGCATAGGTGCCAAGGAAAGTGACCCAGAAATGTAATTTACCCAGCCCCGTATGCAACAGACGACCCGTCACTAACGGGAACCAATGATAGATGGCTGCAAACAGCACCATGATCGGTGACACCCCCATCACCATATGAAAATGCGCGACTACAAAAAATGTGTCCGACAAAGGTAAATCAACCACCACATTACCCAAGAACAAACCTGTTAGACCACCGTGCGTAAAAGTAAAGATAAAGCCAATAGCAAAGAACATCGGCACTGTAAAATGAATATTGCCACGCCACAACGTAAGCAGCCAGTTATAGACTTTCAATGCTGTCGGTACTGCAATAATCAAGGTGGTGGTGGCAAAGAAGAAACCAAAATAAGGATTCATACCACTGACATACATATGATGCGCCCACACCACAAAACTAAGCCCACCGATCGCGACGATCGCCCATACCATCATCCGGTAACCAAAGATATTTTTACGGGCGTGAGTAGCTATCACATCCGACACCATGCCGAATGCAGGCAAAGCGACAATGTATACCTCCGGGTGACCAAAAAACCAAAATAGATGCTGAAATAAGATGGGGCTCCCGCCGGTGTAGTCTAAGTTTTCACCTAAAGATAAGATCGCAGGCATGAAGAAGCTGGTACCCAGTAATTTATCAAACAACATCATAATCGCACTGACCAGTAACGCTGGGAATGCCAACAAGCCTAAAATAGTAGCAATGAAAATGCCCCACAATGTCAGTGGCATTCTCATCAGGGTCATACCACGAGTACGCGCTTGCAATATCGTGGTCACGTAATTAAGCCCACCCATAGTAAAAGCAATAATAAAAATGGCCAGCGATAACAACATCAACAATATGCCGTTATCAGCCCCCGGTGTACCTTGTAAAATAGCTTGTGGTGGGTACAAGGTCCACCCTGCACCAGTCGGCCCTCCGGTAACAAAAAAACTGGATATCAGTACGATAACCGAGACCAAATAAGTCCAAAAACTCAGCATATTAAGATAAGGAAACACCATATCCCTAGCGCCAATCATCAATGGGATCAGGTAATTACCAAATCCACCGAGTAATAATGCGGTAAGCAAATAGATCACCATAATGATCCCATGCATGGTGACATATTGCAGATAAGAGCTTGGGTCAATAAAAGAGAAATGATCAGGAAAGCCGAGCTGTAAACGCATTAGCGCAGATAATACTAAAGCGATCAAGCCGACAAAAATAGCCGTGATTGAATATTGAATCGCAATCACTTTATGATCCAGACTCCACACATACTTAGCAAAGAAGCCCGATGGTTGGTGGTCGTCTGCAATAATAGGCTGTATTTCTTTCACTAAAACCTCCTACCAAACCTTATTTAACTGGCTGTAATATAGCGATATACGCGAGAACATCGTCGATAGCGCGATCGTCGTGCAACAATTTAGACATCAGAATCATCTGAGACCCATACATATCTTGTGGATGTGCACCGCGAATACCTTTCTGGTAGTTCTTTAATTGACGTTTGAGGTAGCTTGTATGTTGCCCCGCTAATTTAGGTGCTTTCTGGGCATAATTTCCTTGGGCAAGTTCACCATGACAAACGGCACAATTCTGATAGAGTTCTCGCCCAACCGACACATTACCTCGATATTCAGTTGACTGAGTAACGGTCACAGGCGGCAACGAATTAAGGTAACGACTGATATTAGCCACCGCAGTATCGTCAGCTAACATTGCTGCAAACGGTAACATTTGACGACCATAAACATCATCATCACTGCCACCACGAATATTATTACGGAAATAATGTAACTGCCGATTAAGGTAATCACGTTCCTGACCCGCTAATGCTGGCGCCCCGATCGTTCTATTTCCTTCACCATTAACGCCATGACAAGCAATACACGTGGTATACATCTGCTGACCAGCCGAAATATCACGGCTAATTCGAGCAAGGCTTTGGCTAAATGTTGGCTGTTGGTTAAGCCATATTTTATAATCATGTTCAGATTCAACAACAACGTGTCCACGCATTGTATAGTGGGCAATACCGCATAACTCGAGGCATAGAATTTCGAAACGACCAAGTAACGTTGGTGTAAACCAGAGGTAAGATTGAGTGCCTGGCACCAAGTCCATTTTTACTCTAAATTGAGGAACAGTGAAATTATGTAACACATCTTTAGAGCGCAATAACACTTTGACTGGGTGTTCAATAGGCAGGTGTAATTCATTACTATTGATCAACACATCGTCTTGCCCATGTGGATCTTCAGGGTCTATACCAAACGGATTATTCTGATTAATTAATGGAATGGCTGTACGTCCAAGTTTACCGTCCTCACCTGGTAAGCGAAAACTCCAATGCCATTGCTGGCCAACCACTTCGACTTCACTCGCATCTGCTGGCACATTGACAAAATCAGCCCAAACAAACAGCCCAGGTGTAAGCATAGCGATAATACCAATCGACGTTAATACCGTTAACCAGCCTTCTAATTTACGATTCTCCGGATCATAATCTGCTTTTCTTTTTTTGTTATAACGGAACCGATACACCACATAAGCGAGAAACAAGTTCACGGCAACAAATACAATACCCGTGACCCAGAAGGTAATGTTGATAGTTTGATCTATTGCTGTCCAATTAGACGCGATAGGCGTAAACCACCATGGACTAAAGAAATGAAACAATAAGGAGCTAATAACCAGTAAGAGAATTACTACCGCAATAACCATAATTGAACCATCGATTATTGTCAGTTTTACAAAATATAAAACTAACTAGTGACCTGAAAACCAGTGTAATTAATAAGCATAGCGCAAGAAATTTGAATTGCTTTGCTAAATAATTAAAGCCGTGTTTAAGGTGGTCACTTCATCATCCGGTTATATGTATCCTGACAACTCACAACCCAATGTGGCGAGCCCGTGCCACAGCCTGCAGGTCTAACATCAGGGTGCGAACGCATGATAATGCCAAAATTATGCTCCTGTACTGGGTCCACATCGATAAATAAGATATGTTTTCCCTTTATTAATAGCGATTGAAAGCGAACAAAATGTACGTTTGGTTTTTGAAAACCAATGAATCCCCCTTCCCAAGTACAAAATCCAAAGCTCAACACAGACAAAAAGATAAAGGGTACCCAACCTGCAGCGCCATTCGTCCAGCTCATCATATAGGGTATCACTAACGCAAGCACAGCAACGATAACCCCAACACCTGCGCCTATTTCGCCCCCCCGGATAACATCCTGCTTAAGCAAAGATTCAACTTCATGTAAATGCCGCTGCCCAACATGATAATCATCAAGACTTAATACATGGATTTGAGGTTCAGTAAATCCTTCAGCTTCGAGCTCCTTTTCAACAATCTCTAGTTCATCAAGATCATCAGATACATAATAGTGTCTTAACATAGTAACTACCGCCTTGAAAACTGTCGTAATTAACACACGGAAATATATAACCATGCTCAAACCATAGTCTGGTTATCTAGATAAGTGAAGATAAAAAAGGTAATTAACAGTTTCATCTATCACTAAGTCACACCTTAAAACGACATAAATTTTACAAATTAGCACTATTTTAGATATTTATTCCTTATTTATCGCATTGTTCTTCCATACTCATTAATTAGACTACGTAATTCAACAAACAAATTACAAGTGAGTGGGATCTGATATGATATTTAAAATAAAGGAATCATTAGCGCTAGCCATTACGCTATCTCTCACATTAACGTTATCAGGTTGCCACGGTAATGATGATAATTCAGGTGACGACAGTGCCCAACCCAATGAACCAGCTGAACCCAATCAACCTACTGAATTAGACATATTACTACAGACGCTTATTGACCAAAAAAACCTTGATCGTTCAGCAACTGTAAACCGTGATATCCCTTCTATTGAGTCTCCCCTTCCGAATCTAGGTAAAAAATTATTCTTTAGTCAAAGCCTTGGTGGTAATTTTGATAGCGCCTGTGCCAGTTGCCATCATCCAGCACTCGGTGGCGCAGACGAGTTAAGCCTCCCGATTGGTGTTGAATCTATAAATGCACAAGTGCTTGGCCAAGGGCGTAACAATAGTGAAGGGATACCTTTTGTGCCACGTAATAGTCCGACCATATTTAATATCGCGTTATGGGACAGCAGTTTATTCTGGGATTCTCGCGTCGAGAGTTTAGGGAAAGAAGTTGACCAAAATGGTGCGGCATCTGGTATTAGTACACCAGACAGCGGCTTTGGCGTAACAGATAACAATGCTGGTTCTAATTTGGTTGTTGCACAAACTCGATTTCCCATTACCTCAAATCACGAAATGAAAACGGCTAATTTTGAAAATGGCAGTAGCAGAGATGTTATTCGCCATCACCTTGCCGCTCGTCTGGGAGATTATGACGAAGGCGCTGGTGAATTAACCCGTAATCAATGGCTAACCGAATTCCAAACCGCATTCAATAGTGATGCCGAACCAGAGGAACTTGTCACTTTCGCAAACATCGGCAAAGCCATTAGTGAATATGAGCGATCCATGCTGTTTATCAACTCACCATGGCGTAAATATCTCAATGGTGATATAAGCGCATTAACAGCACAACAAAAACAAGGTGCCTTGTTATTCTTTAATACACCTCAAGACAATGGTGCAGGCTGCTCAACGTGCCATAGTGGTCCGCTGTTAAGTGACGAACGTCATAACATTATTGCCTTTCCACAAATTGGCATTGGTAAAGGTGACGGCAGTAATGGGGATGATGATTTTGGTCGTGAGCGCGTAACAGGGGATGCTCAAGACAGATATAACTTCCGCACACCAAGTTTGTTGAACGTTGCTGTAACATCACCTTATGGACACGCCGGTACATTTGATTCATTAGAAAGAGTACTGCGCCATCATATCAACCCAACCCGCAGTATTGATGATTATGTTAATAGCAATGAGTGGTGTCAATTAGCCCAATTCAATAATATCGCAAACTGTGCCGACTTATACCCTAACGTGAAAGAAAATGGCGAACTTGCATTAAATAAACTTAACCAAGAACGCCAAGATGAGACATCACGATTACCAAATATAAACTTGAATAACGATGAGATCGAGCAACTGGTGACTTTCCTCAATAGCCTTACAGATCCTTGCGTCGAAGACCGTGATTGCCTTGCCCCTTGGATAGCAGATGAAACAACGGATAATCCCGATGACCAAGTACTGATTGGAACGGATATAAATAGTAGTCCATTATAACGTCACAAATTTGTGACCCAAGGTATTAAATTGCGACATCATTGAAGCCTTAGTTCACAGAGTGAATCATCATCAAGGTCAGACAAAACACATGCGATTAATGAGACTTTTCTGTAATTTAAGTTATGCTAGAGTGAAACCTTAATGGGTATTATGCAAATGCCCAGCTCAAATTTAAGGTTTATAACATGGATGATTTCATTACTTCTCTTGTGAAAGATAATATTTTAACCCTAACAATAAATCGCCCCAGCGCACGTAACGCTTTAAGCCAAGGCATGTATTTATTACTTTCCCAAGGATTAGAACAAGCACAGGAAGATGAATTCATTAGAGTTATTTTACTTAAAGGGATGAGTGATATTTTTTGTGCTGGTAATGACATGCAAGATTTTAAAGCCATGTCACAAGGTCAAGAAGATCAATACGGTGCCCGCTTTATGCACGCCTTAATTAACTGTGACAAGCCCATAGTTGCAGCCGTTAATGGCCCCGCCATTGGTGTTGGCACAACCTTGCTACAGTTTGTCGATTTTCTTTACCTCGCACCAACTGCTGTATTCCAAACACCATTCATCGCGATGGGATTATGTCCCGAACTGGGTTCGAGTGAGCTTCTGTCACAACATATTGGTATTCGTAAAGCCAAAGCAATGCTACTTTCTGGTGAACGCATGCTAGCAGCAGAAGCGGTTACACTTGGTTTTGCAAATGAGGTATGCACGTCTGCCGATGATACCGCAACAGCAAAGGCGATAAGTCTGGCAAAGCTGGCACCAATAGCCATGCGCACCAGTAAAGCGATGTTGATGAAAACAGCTCGTCCTAACCTACTCGCGTTAATCGAATATGAAAATCAAAAACTAGCCTATTTAGTCACGCAACCAGAGTCTCGTGAGGCAGTCAGCGCCTTCCTTGAAAAACGCCAACCAAATTTTAATCTGAGTTGAAACAATTCGCTAAACCACAATCATGGTGGGCATCATTGTATAACGGCAGCGGTTTCTAATAACCATTCTTTAAAGGTCTGAACTTTTTCTAACGCATCATGTTCGGGTCGCCAGACGATATAATAAGCCAATTCTGTACTGCTATTCAGTACTGGAAATGGCTTCACTCGTCGCCCACAAGCAAGATCATCTTTGACTAATACACTGCGGCCTAATGCTACCCCCTGTCCAGCCACCGCGGCTTGAATTACCGATGCCGAGTTGTTAATTTTCAATCCCTTATTGGTGTCTATATCATCGATACCCTGCTCACTCAACCAGCTAGACCAAGTCGGAAAACCTGAACTTATCGGCATAGAATGATCGTGTAATAACGGATAATGAGCTAAGTCGGTCGGTAACTTCAGCCCTTGCTCAACCAGATCTGGGGAGCACACCGGAAATATATTCTCATCCATCAGCAATATTTGTGATAACCCCGCCCAATTGCCTTTGCCATAACGCACTCCAATATCAATATCCTCAGCAAAGTAATCAACAGAACGAGAATTAGTATTTAAGCGAAGGTCATAATCAGGATACTTAAGCTGAAAATCATCAACGTGCATCAATAGCCATTTTGCAGCAAACGCAGGACTCACTGACACTGTGATGGCATTATTTATAATCGGTTTTTGCAATAATGCTAAACCCTGAGAAATATGCTCTAAGCCTAGGCTTATTTCCGGCAGTGCAAGCTTAGCCTGAACCGTCAACGTTAAGCGTGAAGCGCCGCTAGTGGCACGAATAAACAAAGTGATATCTAACCACTCTTCCAATAGACGTACTTGCTGGCCGATTGCGGCAGGCGTGACATTCAGTTCTTTAGCCGCCAAAGAAAAACTAAGATGCCTTGCTGACACTTCAAAGGCACGAACTGCATTTAAGTGAGCTATATTTTTCATTTATAGCACTACCTCCCTTAAATCAACCACTAAATAAAAACTATATCGCCAGTATAGAAGTAGTGCTTTGTCATATGCAAAGAATAAATCCATAATTACAACATAAAGACACTTAATCTGTGGAATAACGATATGAACATTAATAACGACCTAACCCAACCAGCGAAAGTATTCTTTAATGAGTCAACTTGGCTACCCTCTCCGATTAAAGGTGTATCACGTAAAATGTTAGAGCGTGATGGCGCTGAATTTGCAGCAACGCCAACAACACTTGTTGCTTATGAGGCTGACAGTTATTTCACTAACCATGTACATACAGGCGGCGAAGAATTCTTGGTGTTACAAGGTGTGTTCGCAGATGAACATGGCGACTATCCTGTTGGCACCTATAAGCGTAACCCCGTCGGTACAGAGCACGCACCAATAGTCAAAGACGGCTGCATGATCATAGTGAAACTGGGACAATTCCAAGACGGTGACGATCAAGATATGGAAATAAATACCACTAATCAAGCTTTTATCCAAGATGAAGGCCGTACTGCTGTTCAATATAAAGCGCTACACACATTCAAACAAGAAATGGTACGTTTAGAACGCTGGGCGCCTAACTCAAGTATCACCCTAAACAACACTGGTGGCATTGAAGTGATTGTTGTTAATGGTGAATTTATTCATCAAGGTGGCATTTATCGAAAACTTGATTGGCTACGTTTACCCATTGGTGAAACATTGAATATCACAACCACTTCTGATGATTGTACAGTTTGGATCAAGACAGGTCATCATACTTACCGCCTCTAACCTGCATTTATTAAGGTAACTTGGATACTCAAAAATATGAAAACAGAATTTGTCATTATTGGCGGTGGATTAAGCGGTTTATATACCGCTTATTTATTAGAACAGCTTGGTAAGGATTATATTTTACTCGAAGGTCGATCGCGACTGGGTGGCCGAATATATACCGAAGACCAGTTTGATATGGGACCTTCTTGGTTTTGGCCTGGCATGCATCCACGTATTACCACCTTGATTAATGCTCTACATTTACCAGTATTCCCACAACATGATAAAGGTGCGTTCTTGTTTGATAAGCACGAGAACAAACCACCGAAGCGTTATGAAGCTGGTTACGCCGGTTCGCCACAATCAATGCGTGTTGCAGGTGGCATGCAAACTGTTGTTGATAGCATTAAAGCGAAACTAACCAATAAGTGTATTATTCTCAACGCCAGGGTCTCGAATGTAACACATACTGCGACAGATCAAGATAGCTATTCTATCGTTAAAACCGAAATAGACGGTGAACAACAAACAATACAAGCGCGTCAGGTCATCTTTGCGATGCCATTACGCTTATTTGTAAATAGCATTACGCTATCACCAGCATTACCGACTAAAGTACAGAATAAGTTTGCATCGACTGCAACATGGATGGCAGCACACGCGAAATTTTTTGCCATCTATAAAACGCCATTCTGGCGTGAAACGGGTTTATCCGGTTCAGCCAGTAGCCAAGTGGGTCCGTTAGCAGAAATACATGATGCAAGTACAATGGATTGGGCTATCGACGATAGTAGTACCGCCAATAGTAGTAATGTGGGCGCTGGTGCGTTATTTGGTTTTGTCGGTGTTGATGCACATACTCGTCAATCTGCTGGTCGTGATTTAATTAAGTCGTTAGCAATAAAACAACTTGTACGTATTTATGGTGAACAAGCCGCCCAACCTATGGATGTGAAGTTAGCCGACTGGAGTCAAGAACACATGACAGCGACGGATGCCGATAAAAATGCCCCCAACGCTCACCCACATTATGGGTTACGCGATATTCAATCAGCGCTTGCACCTGTTCATCAACAAGGTTGGTACTTTGCGGGAACAGAAGCAGCGGAAGAAAATGGGGGCTATATCGAAGGCGCACTAGAGGCGGCTGAAACAGTAATAGCTCGCCTTACAACTGAATAAAATACTTATAGAATACAGGTCTATTTACAGCCTTGGCTTACTGTAAACAGACTTGTATGATTCTTAAGTACTCGTTATCAATACTGCTTATTCATCAATACTATTATTTATCAATATATTACTTATTAATGAGTTGCTTTAATAACTGACTACGCAATTTATCATGGTAATGAAATACCCGAGTCATGTCTTTCGGATACCAAGATATATTTTCGAGGAGGATCATACTTGTATCTGATTTTGGGTAATAACTTAACGTCGAGATATAGCCCAGAACATAACCACTATGACTCCATTCTTGTATCGCTGCTTTGTCAGATAATTGCAGACCAAAACCATAACCTAACTCACCCCAGCGATGTTTTCTGGTCGCCCCTTTAGCTACCATCTGTACATGTGATTTAGCTGATATCAGATCGCTATTATGCAAACACTGATTCCATGCCACTAAGTCTTCGGCGGTAGAGATGATACCAGCACTTGGCGTGGTACTAGCAGGTAGGTCCTTAGTAATTTCCACCAGCTCACCGAGAGGTTTTTCATGATAACGAAGCGCATTGTTGGTATTACTTGATGGGCTTGTATTGTCCATACCACAGTATTCAAACATGTCCGACGCTAACATTTCATAGTCCTTTCCTGATGTCGTAGCGACTAATTCACCTAATAAGTTATAACCTGTATTTGAATATGCAAACACTTCGCCAGGGACAGTTTTAAGTGGTTTATCAACCGCTACAATACCAGACAAATGATTAAGTAATTGCCTAATCGTAATAACCGCGTTCCACTTTCCTTTTAAGTAGTTAAGATACTGACTAATTGGCGCATCAAGATCGACTCGGCCTTGGCCTACTTCTCTCATAACTAATGCAGCAGTCATTTGCTTACTTAATGATGCGGTCACAAAGGGGGTTTGTAATGTAAATGCTGGCGCAGCTAAGTCTGAACTTACAGACTGAGATGCAGACGTATAGCTAAAAGTAATCTCATTACCTTTTGCGATAACGGCAACACCACTAAACGATCTCGGAACATCCGCACTGGTAAATACTGATTGTAAACCTGTCACATTGTTCTGTGCAGTAACACTTCCCATGGGCAACGTCATCGCTAAGCTATACGCCAAGCGGCAGGCAAGTACATTCATTTTCATCATTTTATAAATCCATCTATAACGGTGTGGGGAATAATCTAAACGCATTATTTATTGGCGAGACATATAAACAAATTGGTTATCACAGTCATCTATAACAAAGCCAAAACGGGCATATAACTCACCGACTCGATTACCTTGTAAATGACTTAGCTTACAAGGTAGTTTCTTCTCTTTGGCAAATGTAATTAGCTGTTTTAATACCTTACTACCAATGCCCCTACCTTGATGTTCTGGTAATAAGAAAAAGCGACAAAAGTGGATATGTTCACTGTTAACTTCAATTTTATAACTGCCGACTGCAATACCCTCAATACAGATCAGCATAGGTTTACCAGACGCCCATTCTTGGGCATGCATCTGTTGTTGTAATACTTCATCCCAGCCAAAAATGGTTTTAATAGGTCCATATTCAGCCGACTTTTTGAGGAAAAATGCAAAATCATAATCTTGCTCGGTAGCGAGCCTGTATTCAAGATCCATGGATTGTCTATAGTTGAAATAATGGATAGTACCTATAAGTGATTAATATAACAAGATCAATGAGGTGAACAGGGTCGTATCCCATTCTGTATAATCAATCATCATAATAGCTAATAGTGTCTTCCCTCACTACAATTACTAGGAGGCCATCAACTAATAGGTGAAAACATAAATGCTGATATCTATTTGCATGTGTACATACCAAAGAGACCATGTCATCGATACCCTAAAGAGCATTGCAGCACTGCGGCTACCAGAATATGTCAAAATTGAAGTAATCGTGGTTGATAACGATGAGCGAGGCTATGCCGAAAAACTCGTCAAAGTACAAGCAGCCCTCATGCATATGCCTGTTTTTTATCGCCAAGAAACGGCTAAAAATATCGCATTAGCACGTAACTGTTCAATTGATAATACCAAGGGTGAATGGATAGCCTTTATCGATGATGATGAAATTGCAGCTCCCGACTGGTTAGCGCAACTTTTAGCAACGGCGCAAACCTATCAAGCAGATGCCGTTTTCGGTCGCGTTAAATCAACCTACCCTAACCACACACCACAATGGATAATCGAATCAGGTGTATTTGATAGGCCTGCGGTAAGTAATGGCCAAGAAGTCACCAGTGGCGCAACTAATTCAACCTTAGTCAGTCAAGCCGCAATACAGAAATACCAACTCAAGTTCGATTCTAACTATGGTTTAACAGGCGGTGAGGATGCCGATTTTTTTTATCGACTGTATCAATATGGCGGTAAATTGGTGTGTTCAAGTGAAGCGTATGTCAGTGAAGAGGTGGCAAGTAATCGATTAAACATACACTATTTATTAAAAAGAGCCATACGTATAGGTGAAACTTATACACGCTATCGTATGCAAAAAGCACCGATTAGAAACAAACTCACTTACTTTGTCGACGTGTTAATAAAACTCATTGTATTACTCTTTATCGTATTAATTAAATTACCTTTTGGCCAATCTAAGTACGCAAAACCATTATTACAATTAGTGGATAAAATAGGTAAAGTTAAAGCATTATTCACCGCGAAAACCATCAAGTTATACAGCGATTGAAGCGGGTCAATAATAACCTGACTCGCTTTACGGTTAACCTATGCCGTAATACCTAACCTAAATTAACCTGCTTAATATCGCCCATATCTAGCGGTCTACTTTCCAACACCATTTCACTGAACCTTTCTCGTAATTTGCAGCCATCTTTATGACCTTTTATTTCTACATGTTGAAATAAAATCGGTTCACCTTTTTTAATATCTACTAACAACTTAGCCCCTGTCGCTAAGCCTAAGGGTAATGCGCTATGTTCAACGGATAACTCTGCGCTGGTCATTTCACCGTAATAATCATAACCACCAATACAATCGAGTTGCTCCCCTTTTTTCAAGTTTCGCTTTGCGCGAGAGATCACATCAGACACAGGTGCCCCCAACGGCCGAACAACAGATTGGTGTTCAACAACATTCACATATAAGCCGTATAAGGCTTCAATTCCGGGCATATGGTAAGGTAAATACAACAGATAATTTGGACCATCCCCCATCTTATAATAAGAAAGAGAATGTAATATCTCAGGTTTGTCCGTAGTGATAACAGCAAATACCCCACCACTGGGCTCAACACCGCAAACAACTTCAATAACACCGGTTCGATTCAAAATACCACCGTCTTCTTTTAATTTTAACAAGTCGACAATATCTTCTAGTGTCCCTTTCGCGAGATGCATGCCAGGGACATCAGCAACCAAACCTGTGGCATTAGAAACAATCGTCATTTCCATCGACATTTTAGATCCATCTGCAAACGAGGTAATCATCGTCGGTTTTTGCCCTGACTTTTCAGCCCAAGGAAGTACAGTATCAGGATTGGCAAACGAATCGTGAAAACCTTTAAATTTACCAACAGCAACAATACCAAAGCCCAATACATCAGCGTAATTATAAAGATGCTTAATTAACCCAGGTTCATCTCCCCACATATTACTGTAGATCAGCTCCTTTTCACGGAATAATTCAGCAAGAACAGGCCCAACTAATGCGTCAGTTTCAGCGCTAACAACAAAATGCTTATTAGCCGCTAACGCTGCGAGAGCAAGCTCACAGCCAAACTCGGTATCACCTGTCAATTCAACCACAATATCCGCATCACTTCCACAGAGCTCTGAAATATCATCTGCAATGATAGATAAAGGTAAGTTGGCATCTTTTAATAACGCAATGATAGGCGCTCGGCTTTTAGAATAAATCGACACAACATCAATAAAATCAAGTAATGTAATCTGTTGTATCAACCCTTTACTGATATAACCCGCACCAGCAATGGCAATTTTAATGCTCCCATGCTCAATTTTATATGCGTCTAATAGATTTCTATTTATCATCGATTTCCCCCAGCGATGGAACGGTTATGCAATTGATTTTTTAACCACGTGTTGTAATTTTTCACGCCAATCCGACGGTTTAAATATAGGCGATATTTTATGACAATTTAAAATACCATTTTTTGGCCGTTTGGCGATTGAAGCATATTCTTCGCTCGTTACCGCTTTTAAATTTCGATGTTGACCATCGGGTTGATATTTATCAGATTCTTCAAATATAGCACAAGCAAAATCAAACCAGCTAACCCCTCTATCACCGCAAAAATTATATTCACCGAATTGATAACGGCCAGTTTCAAGCGTGTAATCCTTGGCAATATCAAGCGCCAAGTTAGCTAGATCACCTGCATACGTTGGACAACCTAGCTGGTCGTTAACAATACGAATTTCATCCGTATTACGATTAAGTGATAGCATAGTCGCCACAAAATTATGTTGGTATTCACTAAACACCCAGGATGTACGAATAATAATATAATTGGTCAAATACGATTTTACATATTGATCACCCTGTAACTTTGTTCTGCCATAAACATTCAAAGGAGCAGGTTTATCTGTTTCTGAATAACCCACTTTATCGTGGCCACCAAAAATATACTCTGTAGAAAAGTGAATTAGTAGCGCACCTATTCTTTGACATTCTTTTGCAAGTAAATAAGGGCCGTAAGCATTGACAGCTTCTGCAATAGCGACTTCTTTTTCGGCTTTATCAACCTGAGTATAAGCAGCAGTATTAATCACTACATCGGGCCTAAATTGCAAAAATAATGATGAAACTTGCTCTGCATTAGTAATATCCAGAGTATCAATATCGGTAAGTAAAACGTCCCACAACTGATGGTCAATACGGGCTTTTATTGATTGGCCGATTTGCCCTTTCAGCCCTGTAACAAGTAGTCGATCCATAAATATGTCCTTAAAGAAACAAGTCTTTAAACTTAACTCCCATCTTGTCTTTGCCAGAGAGTAAAGGGTTACTACAAGGCCAATGTATATTTAATGCTGGATCATTCCAAATAAGACACCCCTCATCGTTTGGATCGTAATAGTCCGTGCATTTATATTCAAAATCAGCCATTTCAGACAATACGACAAAACCATGTGCTAACCCTGGGGGTAACCAAAATTGCAATTTATTCTCTGCATTTAACCGCACACCATGGCATTGACCATACGTTGGTGAGTCCAACCGAATATCAACGGCTACATCATAGACTTCACCCATCACCACTCGCACTAACTTACCTTGTGATTTCGTTTTTTGAAAATGTAATCCACGCAAAACACCTTTCATAGAGCGAGAATAGTTATCTTGTAAAAAGTTAAATTCATCACCTATAACATCTCTATAACGTGCAGCTTGAAATGTTTCCATAAAAAAGCCTCGGTCATCACTAAATACATCCGGTTCAATGACCAACGCACCACCAATGGGAGTGTTAGAGACTTTCATCTACAGGTCCTCATTAAGTAAGCCATAAAGGTATTGCCCATACTCCGTTTTCTGTAATAAACATGCTTGATCTTCTAATTGCCCCCGTGAGATCCAGCCTTGTGAGTATGCAATTTCTTCTAAGCACGCGACTTTTAGCCCCTGATTATCTTCAATGGTCTGCACAAACATAGATGCTTTTAATAATGAATAATGTGTACCGGTATCAAACCAAGCAAAACCACGGCCAAAGCACTCAACAAACAAGTCTCCAACATTCAAATACATATTGGTTATATCCGTTATTTCCACTTCATCACGTGCCGACGGGGTTAATGATTTAGCCATATTGATGACTCTGTTATCATAGAAGTATAGACCCGTGACCGCGATATTCGACTTAGGTTGTGTAGGCTTTTCTTCAATACTGATCGCGTTACCTTCACTATCAAACTCCACCACTCCAAACCGGCCAGGGTCAGTCACTTGATAACCAAAGATCGTAGCCCCCACATCCCGGCTCGTGGCACTTAACAATTTCCCGGTAAAGTGCTGACCATAAAAGACATTATCTCCCAATATCAGACAAACATTATCGTCGCCAATAAAGTCTTCACCAATAATAAAAGCTTGCGCGATCCCCTCTGGCCTAGCCTGCTCTGCATACTCAATATCCAGCCCAAATGTCGAACCATCACCGAACAGATCTTTAAAGTGTGGTAGGTCCTCAGGCGTCGAAATAATTAATATATCTTTAATATTAGCCAGCATAAGCACCGAGATTGGATAGTAAATCATTGGCTTATCATAAATCGGTAATAGTTGCTTAGACACAGCCCTAGTGATGGGGTGTAAACGCGTACCTGAGCCACCCGCTAACACAATACCTTTGTATTTTTTATCGCCCATTAGCACTTTCTCCTCGACGTGTTAACTGATAATCACCGCTTAGAACTCGCTGCCACCATATTGTATTATCTAAATACCACTGCACCGTTTTTCTGATACCAGTCTCAAATGTTTCTTCTGGTTGCCAGCCTAATTCACGTTGAATTTTGCTCGCATCAATTGCATACCTAAGATCATGGCCCGGTCTATCGCGAACAAATTTAATCAAATCGCGATAATGTTCAATTCCATTAGGCTTATCGGGTACAAGTGCTTCCAGCGCATCACACAAGGTATGTACTACATCTATATTCTGTTTTTCGTTATGTCCGCCAATATTGTAACTTTCACCAACCTCACCTTTTGTTGCCACGAGCACGAGTGCTTTAGCATGATCATCAACATACAACCAATCCCGAATTTGCTTACCATCTCCATAGATAGGTAGTGGCAATCCACTCAACGCATTTAAAATCATGTGAGGGATCAACTTTTCAGGAAAATGATAAGGACCATAGTTATTCGAGCAATTAGTGATTAATGTAGGAAACCCATAAGTCCTTAACCAAGCTCGTACTAAATGATCAGAACTGGCCTTGGTTGCTGAGTAAGGTGAACTGGGATCATAAGCTGTCGTCTCAACGAATAAATCATCATGGTTGTGTAAATCACCAAACACTTCATCGGTAGAAATATGATGGAAACGAAAACCCACCTTTTTTTCAGCGTCTAATGACAACCAATATGCTCGAGCCGATTCAAGCAGATTGTAAGTACCTATGATATTTGTTTCGACAAAACAACGGGGATTTTCTATTGAACGGTCAACATGGGATTCAGCGGCAAGATGCATAATAATATCTGGCTGATGCAGCTCGAAAATACCTGTCACCGCCTCTTTATCACAAATATCGACCTGCTCAAATGCATAGCGAGATGATATTAACTCCGCAGGTATTGAATCTAAATTACCTGCATACGTTAATTTGTCCAGATTAACGACCTCATGCTCAGTGTCGATTAATATATGTCGAATAACAGCACTACCTATAAATCCAGCACCACCTGTCACTAATATCTTCATATTGATGCTACTCGTAATTCACGCTTGAAGATCTCTGAACCTGTAACTTTCGCGCAATAGGTATACTTGGTTTCAATAAATACTGTATATGATAAATACAGGCATCTCGAATGTGAAAACGTAATACACGATTACTAAATACATCATAAATGCCACCAGCACTACAACGTAGTCCATCAGCACCGACGACAATGTCACTTTCATAATGCACTTTATACCCGAGTTCCCAACACTTATAACAGATATCTGGATCTGCCATAAAAATGAAATAGCGGTTATCAAAACCACCTATGTTCTCCCAAACGTCACGACGGATTGCCATGAAAGATGACTGTATCCAATCCACATTAGCCGGTTTTAAATAGTCAAATTCAACATGTTCGTAATACTCCGCGATCCCTTTCAAAATTGGCCAGTTTCTAAGTGATGTTCTGCGTACCACCTGTGCGATTAAATTAGGAAAACGGCGTACTGTGTCAGGGGTCGAACCATCATCATTAAGTTGTCGAGTACCCACAATGCCGATGCCTTTATCACATTGGTATATAGTAATAATATCAGCCAGTGTCGTGACAGATTTCCATTCAATATCCGGGTTTACAAAAAACAAATAGTCTCCACGGCATAAATCAGCACCTTGATTACAGCCTCGGGTATAGCCATTATTGTGTTGATTAAAAATCAAGGTTACATTATCCGTCTTTTGATACTGAGATAGTATTTGTTGGTTGCCACTATCCATGGAGTTATCAATAACGATCACTTCTATATCAAAATAACCTTCCTGAATCAGTATCCTTTCGACATTATCTACAACTCGTTCCGCTTTAAAAAAATCAACAATAACAACAGAAATTAATATTTTCTTAGCCATAGGAATCTTCCCTTTGCTCAACGAATAATTTTTTATCAATAACAGAAGCAAACGCATGATTTGTTATATCTATTGCCTTGTCATATCTTGGTATTGAAATTAAGTCTGCCGCGCTATATTCAGGCAATAATTCATCTGGATAAACAACCTTCATATTAGGGTTACATAACTCTTTCGCAATTTGTAATTGGTGATCATCAGAAAACTCGCCAAATCGCGCTAATCTAGGTACAAAGACCACCTGTTTCTGAAAAGTAAGCATATGGTTGATACTGCCAACACCGCAGTGACTAATCACCAAGCTGCTCTCTTTTACCAAAGCGTCCATTTTATCCTTCGGTACTATCGCTGCAATCTCGCCATTCGCAGGTTTTTCTTCAATCTCAAAGCCACCCGTTTGAATAAACCAGCGAACATTAGGATCTCTATAAATATCAAGCTTGGCCATTGCCGTAATCAACCGTGGAAAAGGATAAGTATTCGTCCCCGTTGTCACTAATACCAATGGTTTTTCAGGCGGCTGTAATGGTGTGATAACCTTGTTGGTTTTACCTGCTAAATCAAATGTTTTACCTACATATTCCACGTTATATTCTCTAGCTATCCCTTCCCACTGCGACATAAATTCATCGTATAACTTATACTTATGAATAAATCTACCAGTATTAGAAAGTTCAACAACGCGAGACAGCGTATCTAAATATACAAATTTTAAGGGTAAGAACTTACACACTAGCGCAAAAGGCAAAACCAGTGGCCCACCTGTCGTGAATACAGTCCGCGGTCTTTCTCTTAAAAGCACATACAAGGCATAAAAAATATTTACAAAGTGAATAAACGCATTTTTTTGTGTTGACCACATAGTGTAAATCTTCTTAATTTTATCCTCGTTAACGAGTGACATCGTTGTCACTAATACAATATCATTAACATGGCTACAAGCGCATAATGCTTGAGTAAGGTGTCCTCCAGCCGATGCAATAACAAGCACTTTTCTATTTGGCATTTCGATACTCCAGATTAAGGCCATCAACTAAACTTTGATAATGATTAACCACCGTTTTCTTCTCGAAAATGTCTAATGCATGTGTTTCTAATGCACACTTAATACGACTTTGAAAAAATTCATGTCGCACGATCAACTCTTCGACTTTATTCTCTAACTCATCGATATCTTGATTACGAACCTTAATGCCCACATCAATGTCATCCAAATAGCCATCAATACCGGTATTCGCGTGATATAAGATCGGTAAGCCAGAAAATAACGCTTCTACAAAAACCATCCCAAAAGACTCATTCTTACTCGGTAATAAAAATGCGGCATATTGTTTTAATTTTTGTTGCAGAAGCTTATTATCAATGCAGCCTTTAATCGTAACCTTCTCACTTAACGATAATGCGTTGATTTTACTCTGCACTATTTTAATCTTACTTTCAGAACCAGAGCCATATATATCCAGCTTAATATCTGGATATGCAACACTAAGTCTAGATATAGCCGCAAGTAATGGCATTATTCCTTTTCGTTCGTATTGTTCAAAACGAAATACCGTAACAAAGTGCGCAACTCGATTGTTCTTACAGATATCTGCTAGCTGACTCATTTCACAGGGATTAGGGAGCAAACTAGATTGAGCTGCCGATGTATTAATCGTACTTTTAAGCATTTTTTTAATTGGATTTTTAGCCCAAGAACTCACCCAAAAGATATGTTCCGCCTCTTCTAATACCTTTTTCCAACGTGATCGTAAAAATGATTTACGTTGTAAAATACGTACATCAGTTCCCCCTCTAACGGATAGGAAATACGGAATGCCGATTTGATTAGCGATTGCAGCCCCTAACGTGCCATCAATTGCTAATTTATGGCCATGAATAAGCTGGTATTTGATCTGTTGCTTTTTGATAAGATTAAAAAGAAGGTAACGGGCAAGAAATAAAGATAAAGTCAGCGCTAAACCAAAAGGTAATCCCCAATAATAAACCGAATATAATTTATGATTATGCGGGATAACACGAACCAGCCAAGGCCATGGGGTACGATGAATAACAAACACGGTATTGGAGATACCAGAGGTGGCGTCTAATAGTGATTTAACAGCAGGCGTACTTTGATCATTGCGGCCATCGGGGTAATCAGAGTGTATATGTAAAATATTCATATCATAATTACCTACCGCAACCCGCTTTACATCCGCAGATAACCACCACTACATAGGAATTATAGGCATTACATTCTAATATTGACCACTTTATCAATGCAATATAAAATTAAAATAACTAAGTGCATAAAAATAAAGCCAAGTTTTACATCATGTATTTTAATACAATTAGTAATACTTGGCTTAGATTAAATATTCAAGCTGTTGGGCTTATATTTTGTCGTTAACGCTTATAAAGCCTGAGTGCTCTTTTTATAAACCTTGAGTATATTGTGCGTTAGTTGCCACAGGCACTAAGTTATTTAACGCTACTTTTGACGTGTCATCACCCGCGAGTAACGATTCAAAGTATTTGATTAGCTCAACTTTGTCTTGTTCTTTTTTAGAACCTGCACCGATATTAGTTAAATCAATAAAGAATTCGTCAAACAGATCAGAGAAATCATTTACTACATCAAAGTTTAAGAATTGTTCGTCATTGTAAATGCTTGGGTAGCCGCCTTTTTGTTTATCAACCGCAAACGAAATACCTTTAACATTAGTAATTGTTGTCGCTTTTTCACATTTCAGCATGCAACCATCTTCAATCGCAGGTTTCTTACAGCCAACCGTTTGTTGGAAGAAACATTGACGACTTGTCATCATCAGAATTGGATGGTAAATACTGTAGAACATTTTAAAGTTCTTTGGACGAGTGATGTTTCTAATTTGACCACGGTTTATCTCGTTAGAAATAAACGCACCCGCACAGTTTAACTCTTCTTGTAAGGTTAGTAATGCGTGTGAGTTGGTTGTATTTAAGAACGGACCAGCAACCCACTCAATACCCATTT
Source organism: Moritella viscosa (assembly GCF_900120065.1). Taxonomy (NCBI): domain Bacteria; kingdom Pseudomonadati; phylum Pseudomonadota; class Gammaproteobacteria; order Alteromonadales; family Moritellaceae; genus Moritella; species Moritella viscosa. The sequence goes on along the minus strand of NZ_FPLG01000110.1, from coordinate 20,044 downwards.
CAAATGCTTTATAAGCAATACCAGTATTATTAGTCACAATACGCTTAGGCTTCACTTCTTCAAGGATCTTCACTGACTCTAGGTAGTCTTTACCAATCAGTACCGCTGGGAACCAAGGAATTAAGCGTGGATTTTCTTGTAATAGTTTAATGTGTTTAGGGCAGTTCTTTTTTAAGCTCTCTGGGATCTTGAAGTAGATATCGGCATCTGTTACATCAGCAAGGTGTAAATCTTTTACGTTAGCAATAAGCAGTGATAACTTAGGTGTTTGTTCTATTTTAGGATGCTTAGGTAATGCAGGTACATCAACGTGTTTAACCACGTCACGTGAGCCATTTAATAAAAACGCCACTTGGTTTTTCAATTCTGTTAATTCTTTAAACGGCACAGTTAAGTTTTTATCAAAGTTGTCAAAGTTCATTGGCGCAAGATCAAACGTTGCATTATTGAAGCTACGGAAACGTTTCTCAACCGTTTCTGGAGTAATTGAAATTTCATCTGCAATACGCAATACAGAATCACTTTTCACTTCAAACGACGTGTTACCAGCAATAATGTTTACCGTTAACGGGCTATTTTCTTTTGCAGAAAAAGCTAACGTTAAAGCAATTTTATCAATGCTTAGGTCTTTAATCTTTTCTGCTAGTTCAGCACCTAACGCATTTTTATCCGTATAAAGATCTTGTTTCACATCATGGATCTGTACAACAGAGATCGCATCACTTTTTTCAACTGCATAATTAACACTGTTATCACGTGGGTTATCAGTAAACATTTTCTTGTTTAGGTCGCCCTGCAAGAATGAGTTAGTGAAGCTACGGTTAAATACTTTATGCAGGTTGCCATCGTCAGCTAATAACTTGCCAGACTCAACAAAGTTGTTGATCTGTTTACGCCATGTATCGACAACTGTGTAAACATAGTGTGCGCCTTTAATACGGCCTTCTACTTTTAATGAATCAACACCTGCGTCAACCAACTGGGGTAAATCAAAGTATGCCGAGTTATCTTTCAAGTTAAGCGGGAAGCGATGACCTTCTGCAGTCACTTCGTATTCATCACGACATGCTTGACTACAGCGACCACGGTTACCTGAGTTGCCCACACTTACTGAGCTTGAGTAACATTGGCCAGAGAACGCGATACATAGTGCGCCATGCACGAATACTTCAGTGAGTACATCATGGTCATGCGCAACTGTCGTTAGTTGTTTAATTTCACCAAGGTTCAGCTCACGAGATAAATTAACGCGCGTTGCACCAATTTTCTGTAAGAATAAGATCTGACCTTCGTTATGAGTTGTTAATTGAGTAGAAGCATGAATATCTAACGTTGGAAAATGCTTTTTAACAATATTGAAAACACCTAAGTCTTGCACAATGATGCCATCAATACCACTGTTAACCAGTTTATTAAGCAGACGCACTAAGCTAACAACTTCGTGTTCTAAGATCACGACGTTAAGGGTTAAAAAGACTTCACAGCTGTGTTCGTGTGCAAGTCGTAATACGCCATTTAGCTCATCAAATGAAAGATTGGACGCACGGTTACGGGCATTGAACATATCCAAACCACAGTAGACAGCATTTGCACCAGCTACAATCGCCGCTTTAATCGCTTCTACATCACCACCCGGTGCCAATAATTCTATTTTTCTACTCATGCGAAATAACCCACTTATTGCTTTTATTGTAATTTTTTGAGGGGGCATTCTACCTGTATATGCAGGTCAATGCTATGAATTCGGGGGTATTGATCTAGATCAAGGTTTCTACATGCTCATTACAGGGCTAAATAGTGCCTATAATGTAGTAAAAATAGCGCAAGGTGAGATTGAATATTACCACGAACATCCAAGGTATGTTTTTGTACCATTAATTATCGATACCGATAACTAAAATATGGTGAGTTAAGTCATTAACTCACCGTCATCGATAAAACTGAACGCAACTAAAAGCTACTTTGAATCAGGTACTAATTGTTTTACCGCGCTAGGCAATACCGTTACGATCATGCCACGAACAGGATGCCATAATGCTGATAACAGTAATAATGCCGCCCCTATCGCAACACCAGTAATAGCAAAATTAGTACCTACGTCGCCATACATACTCATTAAGCTTGATAATGCATACAATACATATATCAGTGATGACACCATAAAGGCACGGCGATCAATAATAATAGAAACAAGTGACATCAATAAGTACAACGCAATAATAATCACGATACTGCTAATGCTTTCCTCGCCGTTTAGAATTCCCACACTTAAAAATACCGGGTGAATAATCAAAGGTGCTGATAATAAATGTAACCAGAATGCCGTATCAGTACGATTAGTAACACGTTCACGATCGGAAGAATCCCAATACATAGCAAACAAGAAAGTCAAAATACCACAGGAAAATATCACTACCAGTATCCAATCTGTTAATACATTGATCGTTTCAGGCGTCGTAAATGTTGATATGAATGAAGACACGATGAAGCCGATCATTGCAGCAGTACCCGCTGCAATCGTAATTGGCACATTGAAGCGACGCCAATGACAGAAAGCGGCAATAACCGATACACCAGTCGCAGCAATAATAGCTTGCTCATCAAGCGATGAAAATACTTCCATTGATAACTTAAACACACCACCAATAAAGGCGAGTAATAGCATAATCGCGGGAAATGCCATTTTTCTTTTCAGTACAAAAAACTCAGCAAGTGCCCATGATAATCCAGCAAACGTCGCTAAACCTAATCGAGGGTCTATGGATTTAACCACCCACAATGATGAGAACAATAGCAACGCACAAGCAATAACAATGAAAATATCGTTAAAACCGCCAATTAAACGAAAATTTTCTTCATCCGCAATCGTCACTTGTTTTGATAACACTTGATCACGCCGAAACTCCTCAACGGACGAAGCAGTAAAAATTCCTTTATCTATAGCATGGTTAAGGTCTTCATCTGTATACATAGTGGTCCTAAAAGTGTTATTAATAATATATATTATTTGCAAAGACCTAAAGTGTATTAACTTTGCTTGTAAGGAACAAGAATTTTCTAATATTTGACTATATTCCCTTTCATTTTAATGGCTATAGCTTTTAATAAGCTTCATTTTAAATATATAGTAAATTAGCGTATACATTCATCCAGTGCCTTTCGCACCATTGCCAGTACTGCCACTGTCATACGCAGTTTTAACAAGGAGACGTTGTGAACCCACAAAATTATTTTAACCAGCTTAATGACGACTATTTAGCACTTCATCGCCGTAAAGAAGATCTATTTTGGCGAACTTACATGGGCACCAGCGATGACCACGAAGGTTTTGCAGCGGCAGAAGCTAAACTCAGCGCATTTATCTCAGACCCAAGTCACATTCAAACGACACGTTGCAACCTTGACGTGCTATTACAATTAACCGATGAAGATGATGAGCTGGTGCAAGGACTCAAAGGTTGGTTAGCCTTTTTCGATACCAATGCAATTGAAAGCGCGGAGGGCAGAGATAAAATGGCCGCCCTCATTCGCAGTGAATCGGCATTATTTACTAAACGCCAAGATTACCTGATGTATTGTAATGATGAAAACGGGGATAAGCAGCAAGCATCTTTAACCGTACTAGCCGCGAATATTCGCACCAGCAATAACGAAGGTGTTAGACAATCGGCACATCAAGCATTATTAGATCTTGAGCAATGGGTGCTAAATAATGGTTATATCGAACTGGTTAAACAGCGCAATGACTTTGCTCGTCAACAAGGATTCCGTAACTTCTTTGATTACAAAGTAAATAAAACCGAACAGATGACACCAGAGCAACTATTCACTATTTTAGATGATTTTGAATTACGCACGCGTGAAGGTAACCTTAGCAGCATCCAAAATTTAGCAGAAGCTAAAGGTGACAGCGCGATTCAAGGTCATAATTTTAGCTTTATGTACGCTGGAGATGCAGCACGTCAACTTGACCCTTACGTACCATTCTCAAAATCATTACGTCGCTGGATTGAATCATTCGGTCGCCTAAATATAGATTACTCACAAGCCGATATGACCCTCGATTTATTAGACCGTCCCGGTAAATACCAAAATGGTTTCTGCCACGGTCCTATCCCATCCTTTTATGCTGAAGATAAGTGGCAAGCGGGTAAAATCAATTTCACCAGTAACGCGAAGCCCGATCAAATAGGTAGTGGTTATGACGGTATCAATACCTTGTTCCATGAAGGTGGTCATGCCGCTCACTTTGCTAATATTAAATTAAACTCTCCGTGCTTCTCACAAGAGTTTGCACCAACATCAATGGCATATGCTGAAACGCAATCTATGTTCTGCGATAGCTTATTAAACGACGGTGATTGGCTTAAACAATATGCTTATAACGCCGATGGCGAAGTTGTACCCGATGACGTGATCCAAGCATTAATAGCTGCAAAACAGCCGTTCAAAGCTTATCAAGAACGCAGTATTCTGGTTGTGCCTTATTTCGAATGGGCCGTATATAGCTGTGATGAAGAATTACTTACACCTGAATATTTAACAACTTTAGCGCGTGATACTGAGCAACGTATTCTTGGTTTAGCAGCAAGTCCACGCCCATTACTCGCTGTTCCGCATTTGCTATCGCAAGAAGCCGCTTGCTCTTACCAAGGCTATCTACTCGCGCACATGGCGGTATATCAAACTCGCGCTTACTTTACTAAAGAGTTTGGCTACCTGACGGACAACCCTGCAATTGGACCATTACTGGCTGAACATTACTGGAAACCGGGCAACAGCATTAGCCACGATGCAACATTACGCAGCTTAACTGGCGAAGGTTTTTCTGCTGCTTACCTCGCAGAAACCTGTAATAAAACCAGTGAGCAAGCTTGGCTACAAGAACAAGCAAAAATCAAAGCCGCGCAAAAAAGAACTCGAGTTCAACCAGCTGCATTAAACGCTAAAATCAGTATTGTTGATGGTGCCGAAACCATTGCTGATAATCATATTTCTGATGGCCAGTTATGCGATGATTTTGAGACTTATATTACACAACGTTATGGAAATAATTGTTAGATAAACAGATAAATAAGTACGTATCACCTGTCAATAATTAGGGATACGTACACTCTTCTCACCATAATTATCCTCCTCCATACCTTCTAATCTTCCACTAATACAACCACTCACCCTGATCAATATTTGATCAGCATCACAAAGTCAGCCTAATCAAGCTTCACATTTTACTATTTAAATCAGCAACATACTAAGAGCACTTGTCTGACCAGTACGGTTAAAAAACACACAGAACACACGCGAATAGATATTACTAAATAGGTACAATAAATGTCAATAAAAATGATTTTCGTTTGCATTTAATGCGATTACGCTCTATTTAAATGATACCCATCATTGATAATTTAAATTTATAATTCTATAAATCAGGTTCTGAAAGTCGAATAGGGAAGTTAATGACCATTTGGCAGCAGGTAATAACTCTCGCTCAATAAGGAACCCAGCAACATGAAAAATAAAATCAATAAAAAAAATTATCTATTAAACTCAATGGCAATAGCGACAGCTATTTCAGCCTTAGGGATTAGCTATGCAAATGCTTTTCCTCAGTTTGACGAACACGACTTACCAATGAAATACATAGTTAAATTCAAAGACACCGCCGCAGATGCACCGTCTATGATGGGGCTCAATCCCGTTTGGGGTGCCAAGCTACTTCAAGAATCAGTTCTCGAACGAGTAAACGCCAAAAAAGTAGAAAAACTCGGAAGTAAACCGCTTTATAGTGTAGAGATTGAACCACAAGCACTGGCGAACTTACAACTCAACGCTGAAATTGAATACGTAGAATTAGACCCGCCACGTTTTTTATTAAGCGAGTCCATTCCTTGGGGGCAAGGTGCCATTAATGCTGCGGGGTTAAACGATAGTAATACCGGAAATCGGACCATTTGTATTATTGATTCTGGCTACGATCTTACTCACAATGACCTAAGCGGTAATCAAGTCGCTGGTACTAACGATAGCGGCACAGGCAGTTGGAGCTCACCAGGTAATCATAATGCTCATGGTACCCATGTTGCAGGTACCATAGCAGCGATAGCCAATGGTGACGGTGTTGTAGGTGTAATGCCAAATCAAAATGTAAACTTACACATTGTGAAAGTATTCAATGAATCGGGTTGGGGTTATTCATCTAGTCTGGTCAAAGCCATTGATACCTGCGCGCAAAATGGTGCCAATGTAGTGAATATGAGTTTAGGCGGAAGTCAATCGAGCCGAACAGAAAGGGATGCTCTGCAAGAATTGTCTGATGATGGCGTCCTACTTATTGCAGCTGCTGGCAACGCAGGGAACACCACGCATAGCTACCCAGCTTCATACGATTCTGTTATGTCAATTGCAGCAGTAGATAATCAAAATCACCACGCAGCATTCTCGCAAGCTACCGATCAAGTTGAAGTGGCCGCACCAGGGGTTGCAATACTTTCAACAGTAACCGTTGGCGAAGGTGTTCTATCTGACATTATGATTAACGACCAACGCTATTTTGACCGTGGCATTGTACCGCATAACCGCCTAACACTGGATGGCACTGGCAATTATCAGTCGAGTCCCGTTGCAGGTTCTTATACAGGGCAACTCGCACGCTGTGATATTTCAAACAACAATTATAACTGTGGTGACATGACAGGTAAAATTTGTTTAACTGAACGAATTGAGAACCAGCGTACTGGTTATCGACCAGAAATTGATCCAGTAAAAGCTTGTCATAATGCAGGCGCCCAAGCCGCAATAATCTATAGTAATGCTGCCTTATCTGGTTTGCAAAATCCGTTTGTGTTAGATGGCAATAATAGTTATCCGATAGTTTCGGTTTCAGTCGATAGAGCGCTTGGCCTTGAACTATCTGCAATGCTAGAACAAGACGTCACAGTTTCCACTACAACAGGTGAAGACTATCAATATTATAACGGGACCTCTATGGCGACACCACATGCAGTGGGTGTAGCGGGTCTTGTTTGGAGCTATCACCCTCAATGTAGTGCTACACAGATTCGTTCTGCATTAAAAGCTTCAGCCACTGATATTGATGTTGTAGGCCGAGACGACAGAACCGGCTATGGATTGATTAATGCGACAGCGGCAAATGACTATCTAGACGCAGGCTGTGATGGTCCTGACGGCGCTAAAAATTATACTAATAGTACAAGAGTCGCTATCCCAGATAATTCATTTTTCGGAGTAATCAGTAACATAGATGTTAAACGCACTGGCGATGCTGGAATGGTTAATATTAAGCTAGATATCAAGCACAGCTACATTGGTGATTTAAAAGTAACATTGACGTCACCAACAGGTGCTAAAGTGATACTGCACAACAATAGCGGTGGTTCAGATAGAAATCTAAATACGACTTATGATGTTGACTTCTCAGACTATGAATCAAATGGTCTTTGGCAATTAAAACTCGTCGATATGGACATTCGAGATACTGGGAGCCTAGAAAGCTGGGGATTAAACTTCCAATAAGGAGTGACTATGGCAAAGCAAGGGGTTCGTTTTCAACTTCGATATGTCGGTATTTTTTTGGCTCTGGTACTCGTGGTTCCGGTGAGTTATTCACATCATTCCACGCAAATGACAGAGTTAACAGGTATAACCAAAATAACAAAGGAAAACAGGTTGAATCGGTATTATGTGAAATACCAAAAAGGAGCGGAAGGTGCAGCAACAGCACTAGTGAAGAAACATGATCTCGCTATCGTTGATGTGATACCAACGCGTAATATCCTGATTGTATTTGCAGATAATCTGTCCATTCAAAAACTGGTCAAAAATACTGTTATTGAATACGTTGAACTAGAACCAATACGCAGTTTGTATTCACAATAATAACCAATCCCCCACCACGTGTGGGGTTTTGTGATTAAAATGGGCCACAAACCAAAGCGCGTTTCACACCTGGCGTTAGTTTATCGAGCCCATCAATCAATTTCTCACGACCAATCAATACGTCGGTAATTTGACCTGAGTAGCGTATCGCCGTTTCACGCATCATGCCCATCATTGGCCAACCCCATAAAGATGAAATCAAAACACCGTCTTGAATAAAATAAGGCTGAGTCAAGAAGCTACAGCTAATCACAGGTTCTACCGGACTACGGTTAGTCGCACTGCCACCCACTAAATCGATAACGACAGAATTGTCAGGTATTAATTCTTTCACATGCTGGTTGCTGATTAAGAAATTCTTGCCTCTAAGCTCCGAAGGCTGTTCGGCACCATTAATGACGATATCAGCATCTTTTAGCCAATAACCGATACTCTCTTTTGCGGTCTGCGCGCGACCTAACACATGGATATGTTTTACACCCTGTTGATGTAATTCATCTAAAGCACCCTGCCCAACATTACCATAACCAAGGATAACGGCTTTAATATTGCGAATATTCACAGACGGTTTATGCTCTTTCAACAACGACACCCCATATCTAGCACCGGCTTGACCTGTTTCATGCAAACATTTAATACGACGTAAGCCAAATTCGAGTGGTGGATGGCTGTCTCGGTAAGCTGACATTGCTTGTTGTCCATGCTCACGTTCAAATTCAGTCACATCAAAAAGATGAGTGCCCGCATTGTGTAGCTGTAGCAATATGTCTTGTTGATCGTTAAAGGTCTGACTATCATAGAAATACAGCGCATTAGGACCTACAACATCTAGCTCATCATATGAAAGTGTCGGTTGAATGACCCGTAATGAACGCGGTGAACGATTTCCAGCTCGCTTTATACCTCCTCGTAATCGTTCACTCCAACCGATAACTCTGACTTGTAAATCACCTATACTTTGATCATTGATAAAAGGGGTTAATACCGTATTCATCGCTACACGAGCAAGGATCTTATGATCAGGTTCATACTTAGGTGACTCATGTATTTCTTCCATCGCAATAACGTTAATACGTTTATCTTGCAGCAATTTAGCGCGGTCTGGGTAGGAATGAAAATGAGCCATACAGAATAAAGTACAGCCTTCTCTTATTTGCTCTACAGAGGCAAGCGCGGGACCTTTAAATTTAATAATTAATGATTTATTCACATAAATTTGCTCTGCCGTTTGCATAATCGCACTATGTTTTAAATATTCGTCATCACTAAAACCAACGCCATCGCCAGCACCGCACTCAACATAAACTTTAATACCCGCTTGAACAAGCAGACCTACATCACTCGGTATCAAAGCAACGCGCTTCTCTAGCCCTTCTGGATTCTCAGGTGATTCAATTTCTTTAGCCAGTGCAATGGATGAATAACGTGCTGAATTATCTAACATAAATGTATATTTCCTAATGCAACAAAGGAATATTAGTAGCATGAAACATTGACCACTCAAAAGTCTCAACATCAAAAAACCACAAAAACATATTTATGCAATTTTTAACACTGCAACACAGCAGGAAAAACCAAAACCTACCCCTTTAGCTGTATTCTTTCTTTTAAATATTTGATAAATAACTGCGTACGAGTATGTTCATAATCAAGGGTTGGGTAGTAAGCACACACCGAACCGTGATCGACAGTGAGCTCAGGCAATACGGGAAGCAACTCCCCTACCTCGGTTAAATCTTCAAGCATTTTCTTACTTGCAAGTAAGACCCCCATACCGCATTTGGCACCATAAAATAAAGCCTCAGGATTGGTCGTAGCAAAGTTTCCACGTAGCGTAATGCGATTACCCGTCGATAACTTCACTTCTCGTATTGGCCTTTCCCCCCAAATTAGCATGTTATGAGATTCAAGATCATCAATGGTTTCAGGCTTACCATATTTCTCGATATAGTCAGGCGAAGCAAAAAACTTAGCGTCGTTTTTAAACAATTCAATAGCTTTATAGTTATGCGAATTTAACTGTTCTAAATCACGACTAATAAAAACATCGACATAAGTCTCGGGCATTTGCCCTGGTGATGTGGTCAACAGCTGTATTTTAATTTTAGGATACATGAGCAAGAAGTCATTTAAGTACTTAATGATGAATTTAGAGCCTACCGCAGTTGTCGCGCCAATCTTTAATATCCCAGTCGGCGTTTGGTTTACCGAACGCGCTTCGTCCACCAGCGACATCCACTGATCAAGTTGTAATCGTGACCGTTGGTAAAATAGCTGCCCAGCTTCGGTTTGATCAAGTGATCGCGTAGTTCGCTTAAGTAACTGCACACCCACCTTCTCTTCTAACCAGTTTATACGCTTACTGATCGCTGATCCCGTGGTATTAAGCTGATAAGCTGCACCGTTAAAGCTACCCTCTTCCACGACTTTGATATAACTACGCACACATATTATCCAGTCCATCACTACCTACCTTTTCGCATTATCGCTATTGAAGTAAACATTCAATCCTAACAAGACCTAATTTAGCATAAATAGTCCTATTTATAATGATTAAAGCCTTAACCAAAGATAGTCCACTCTACCCACATCAATTCATTGGTTTGAACATCAAGATACCGTTGCCGTTTTATTTTAAACCGCGGCAGAAATAGCGGCATCGATAGTGATAGCAGAAGGTAATAATACTGATTATGATTATGATCTGCAGGTGTGAGGTACCGGTGTTTCTTGATACTTTGAATTTGTGAGTATGGAGGGGAGTAATAATATTAAGGGGGCTGGTTAAGCTTAGCAGACAGTCTACAGTAAAGTAGACTGTCATTATTAAAATTATCGCGCCTTTAGATGAGTTTCCCGCTAATAAGTTGCCTAAATACTGACAGGTAACTTTACAACTTTAACAGAATAAAATTGCACGATTTTTAGTCCTATGCGTTAATAACAGAAGTTAGTCGCAGTTCAATTTTCTCATACAGCGCCTCAATATTAATCAGTGAATTATGTGACGGAATGGTTTTTATATTCAATTGAATAACAGCCTTCGAGCCTTTTCTATATGGATATACCTCAACAGAAAATTCTACCCTTGCATTATCTAAATCTAATACATGCTTATCATTGAACTCGCGTTTAAAATTACTTTTAATCGCTTCAGCTGTATACTCAGAATCAACTTCAAACTCATGCTTATAATAAGTAGTTGCTAGAAATAAGTTAATATCAAATTGGGGAACAGCGTAAGGAAGCACCAATCCATCCTGATGTTTTTTTTCAAGTTTGGGTACAAAAATAACTTTGTGAGAATCAGGTAATCTTTTTCGCTCAATTTCATAAACAACACTAGAACCAGAGCCCCCATTATCAGTACGTCGTTCTACAATTAAAGTATCTTGTTCAAAGTACCAAAAAAGCTTTTCATATGTAGATGATGAAACCTTAGAGTTATATGAACGAAAAGTAATATCCTCTACATTAAAAGAGCTCGGTAAAATATATACTGTTTCAGATTTATCTTTCAGAACGACTAAACTGTCTTCATCAGGTGTGAGCTGAATATGCAGACTATCAGTTGCACACCCAGATAACAGAACACAAATAACTCCTGCTAAAATTAATTTTATTTTTTTCATAAAGAGTACTATTACTTCCATGTGACTTAAGGTCGATACCCCAATAGTAATACACTCACAGTTACTTACAAAGTTATTATTTTGTAAATTTACTAACAATCCAAAAATTATTTTAATAGTATTCATGTACATATCTAAGCCTATAACATCAGTAAAGAGCTTAGTTACCAATTCTCTCTTTAAATGTTCTATTGCATTTGGTTATGCTAACCATTGATCACAATGATATCAATTCAGCCAAGGCACCTACTAAATTGCTTGTCAATTTGTGTCAAAACCTGTCACAACTTTGACATTAGCAATCCTTAAATGATCTGAGAGCCTTCCTAGATAATACTTGAGTAATATAGCCGAGCGAAATCATTTGAGATTCAGTCAGAACTGACAATGTACTATTTTTTACTGCTGTGTTTGAAAAATATTCTCATTATAAAACCTCTGTTAATGTCTAGGTTGAGCTACGGTGAAACAAGTACTGACGATATTAATCTAGCGGGTTAAGTAGGCTTTTCTAGGAAAACCATCATGTCTGTTCGTCAAAACCCGACACACAAAAGTTATCAGGTTTGATTTAACTTTGGTTGAACTACACGCGAAAAACCTAAGAGTTTCAGCTGTAATATTAAGAACCTAATCACCTTTTATAATTTGTACTTTAATGTGCGCCACCCTACGTGAATAACCTTGGATTATTTACGACTACGACAATAGCACATACCGTAAGTGACTCAGGGATATATAACCGACAACTTAAGCCGTTTTAAATCAATAGGTTAAGTGCGTAATTTAAATTCACGGCGACAAAATGGCGATGATTTATAAGATATGTTGGCATTACGCGAACGACCTAGCCGAAAGACGAAGTACCCACCAAGCTCAAATACGTAATTTACTATATAAAGAAGGGCTCGGGCTTGTTCAACACTAGAATAAGGTATCGCCTGCGCGACACCTATTCTTATATGCTATATTTTTTTACCTGAGAACAACGCAACACATCCTATCACTTCAACTTTTACATCGGTAAAGTGTTCGTTTAACGATGCCTCCAATGAGTCTAAGTCATCGTTGTCATTGCTAAATATGCCTTTCTTATTATAAACACCCATCAATTTTTTAGCGAAAAAGTTCAGTTTCACACCCTTACCCAAAATTGTACTACCAAACAGTACGCCACCATCGTTCAGATGGCTCTTTAGATGCTTAAACATAACGCCTTTATCAATTAGATTTCCAGGTAAGCAATGAAGCAAATAATTAATACTAATTGAGTCGAATTTTTCGATACTTAATTCAAGAGGTTCAAGTACATCCCTACAGTAAACTTCAGGTTGAAAATGATTAATTGCTTTTGAGGTTGTATCAAGACTATTTTCATTCAAATCTAGCAAAGCGATACGTTTTGTTGTTTGAGGTAGAAAATTCTTAAGGTAATAGCCCGAGCCAACGCCAACATCTAAATGGTTAGATGAAACTAACATTGAAAACTGCTCACTAATAAATTTAGTTGGGCATTTCCAAAAATGGTTATTTGAGACCCCTAAAACCCAGAAATCGTATATTGAGAGTACTTTCTTCGAGTAGACAGCTTGTCCAGCAACGGTGGATTCTTTATTCATTTTTAATTTCATATAGTTATAAATTATTAGACTTCAAATTTATACTAAAAAATAAAGATAGCAAGTCTTACCAGAGTTGAAAAGATAACGCCGCTATCACTGGACAGCGGGCAGTAATTGAAATTTATGTTAATGGAGCGGCAGCGCAGTGCATAAATTGAAACGAAGGACTGCAGTTCCGGTGAATAGCCTTATTAAATGACGTTCACGCGCATGAGCTTTGATGGCTTACTTTCAACAAAATTATTCCATATATGTTCGTAAAGTAATTCTTGGCCTGGAAATTCAGCAAGTTCAATAGCTTCACTTAACAAGCACCATTTATATTCAGTATGTTCATGATTAATGATAATCGTTTGATTTGGCTTACAGTAGACGACAAAAACAGGGATCATTTCTATTGTATTAAGGTTGCTTTCATAGAATTGCTCTAGGTATTGTCCATTATATAATTCAGTAACCTCAATCTCAGTTTCTTCTCTAAACTCTCGAATTATGGTTTGCCAGCCTTTTTCATCGGCTTCAATGCTTCCAGCAACATGACACCAAAAGCAACCCTTAGACCTTTTCATCAAAAGCATTTTTGTTTGCCCATCAATAACAGACAAAGCGACACCTGAGACAACAGCACTTCTAATTGGGATCATTTCCATTCCTCATATTATCCTAAAGGTCATTTAATGCCAAAATAATGGACAAATATCAGTTGGTTAAAATAAGCGACGCAGGAGCAAAAACCAACTGTTATTTGTCCTGATTCATTTGCTTGTTATAACTCGCCTTTGCGTTTAAGTTCTTTGTATTTGATAGTCCAAAGCTCCCAAGCTTTATCACTAATGGCTTTAGGGTTACATAGCGAAGTGTCTTTAAAAGTATGTTTGGTTTTAGGCATTAGATGTCCAATAGAACCAGAAAAACTACTTTTTACACATAAATTGTTAGAGTAATGAACTTCTATGGTTTGGTCTACATACACATCCACGCCATCATCGTAGACATAAATAAACTTCCATCCCCCATCCTTATTACCATTTAGGAATGAGCCCTCAACAATATCTTTAAACTCATAATTTGTGTCCATTTCGTCACTGTAGCCAGAGTTTTGATAACCAACTTTAAATGGGCCATCTAACTTTTTTTGTAGATTGACCGAGTACCAACCGGAAGCCTCGTTATTTGCCACTGAAGTTAACCCAAGAGATAAAAGTGAGTTTAGCTCTTGGAATTGTACATTTTCGACTGAAATTTTTTCAGCGTAACTAACACATGAAGTAAATAGTAATAAGTATCTCAAAACTTTCATATAACAGTAATCCAATAGAGTTATAACGCCCGCCTCAACGAGCAAATTTTTGTTGGCGGCTTTTGAGCGTGTTTTTGCACAAAGGTGGTAGCGGAAATTTGATTTTCTTGTTAGTTGGCTTCTGCTTCCCAACGAAATTTAGCAAAATAGGACACCATAGGGTGCTTATCTTTTAGTAGAGCTTTAACTTTAGCTTTACCTGTTTTTTTATTTAAAACACCTAATGTTCTTAGTAGCGGATGATCTGAAGCTACGCAGTCCTGTGCAGACTTATTTAATGACTCAAATGCCATTATTTTAAAATCGTAGCTACTAAACTCACCTTTTTCGTAAATTTGCCCTTCGCTTCTTTCTTCATTACCAATAGATTTATGCTGCAAGCAATCAGTTGGTGTTAGCTCGTGAAAATATGCACCTTGTTCCCACCATGAAGACTCATCAGTTAAACTAACTTCCTGTTTGCCATCAATAACCACCCAACTTCGAGATATATTATCTTGCCGTCTATACGCAGTCGTGAATATTTGAATTCGACCTTTAATACAATCCGCAAAAGACTCTTCCACTCTACTTTTTAATTTAGACCACTGCATGAAGTCTCCTTGGCAACTAACGCTTCAAGAAACGGCGCGCTATTCAGCGTCCGATTTGCTTGACTTGTTATACGAATTTATCTCATTTTTAGAGAAGCTGTAGTATCGATAATACATATATGCACTAACGATAAGTAAAGCTGTAATCAATGCAAACATCGACTTACTGTTCAGCAGTGCTTCTAGTAATACTTCCTCTTTAGACTTAGAGACCCCCGCTGATTTCACTTTACTTCTTTTAAGTCCCAGGTAGTACTCAGTGTCTATTAACATGGCCTCGATAGCATTTCGTTTTAATACTTCTTCTCTATGCGTTGGCGGCCAATGTTCTGACGAGCCTTCATAAGCACCAATAGCTGACTCACAGTACCAGTCAGAATTTACGTTTCCTTCTTTCTTTGAGCTCAAGCAGAGCTTAAGTACTGAAACTGTGCCTTGAAGCAAGCTAATGTCTGTACTTAGTCCAGAAACGCGGTTCTCCAATTTATCCTGCTCTTTAACCACTCCTTGCAAATAATCTATATAAGAAAAGTATGCAGTGGGAATCAGACTGGTCACGAAAACAACCGTTAGGAACCTAGTTAAAATGCTTCCAGATGTTCGGTTTAGTAGTGAATCAGCTTCTCTTTTTATCCTTTTGATATTATCAATTATTTCCACTACCTATAACTCCAATGATTCGTATAACAGGACTCTCGATTCCCCAAATTAATTCGCCTCAATAAAAGTAGATTAATCAATTGAAAAATAAGATTATACTTCAAATTTATTAATTACATGTTTATGGGAAAGCGAGTCGTCCTGTAAATTATTTATTTAGTCTTATAAGTTATAAATAAGACTAGCTATGCAACTGATTATATTGACATTAATTTTAGACTACAAGATAAACCTGACTGCCTTTTGGCAAATCGAGACTGCGTTCACCAAAATACAAATAACACTGTATAAAATCACCCTGTCTAGCCGTTTTCTTAGTGCATAAATATAATCAACTCAGTTGGTAAATTCTGCATGATAAAATATGTTAAGCCTTTGGATTGGTGCTCAACCAAGGTGATTTGGCTAAGTTGCAATTTGTCGCCTAATTAAATCAGAAGGGTTTGTCACTTTGTGTCAAAAGGTGTCACAACTTTGACATTAGCGATCTTTAAATGATCGTCTCGATCCTTTACTGGCAAGGCTTGAGCTATAGTAGCGTGTCCATCGCTGTGTCCAAAACGTGAAAAATTGCGAAAACGCGGTAGGCGAAGAGGAGTGAATTTATCGGAAGTTTAGCCGTAAGATTTAATCTCTCTCCCCCTGGAGGAGTTCAAATCAAATGGTGGAATAAACCTCACGTCTTGAGCTTTCCTTATCACCAACCTAAAACAGAAACTGTATAAAAAATAGTGTTTGTTATGAGTGTAATTCCAATCTATGCAAGTACCGGTATCACTAGTTTTGAAGCCCTGCAGCTGAATATAGCCAGCTTATATGTACCTTAGACAAAATTCTTATCGAACATCCAAGTTCCACTTTTATTGGTAAAGCCAGTGGGACTGAATAATGCATTAGACCTTGCAGAATGCCCTCGCGGGTTTAGCGCCCAAAGAGTTCTCATATTGAAGTTGAACGCACAATGCGAGAATGCAATGGGCTACCTTGTAAAAGTTGGGATACAGCCAGAGCTGATAAAAACAAATTTACTCTACACGCAGTATCGGCGAACGAATTACAGAACTCAGTACACTACAATAAGCGCAATGCATTGCTAAAAGCACGTAAGCAACATTCATTGTGTAAAGTAATGCTGTGCTTTGCGGCAAGCTCTCCGTTTGATGAAAAACCAGCGAGTTACCGCGCGATTCATCATTTCCCATGCCCGACTGCAGATGTGGATCAAATAACGAAAGCTGCAACCCCATTAGCAAAAGAGCTGTTCCATAAAGATGTAAGGTATTACAAGATAGGTGTAGGCCTGATCGGTTTAGTTGATGGTACCCATGAACAAAAATATTTATTCAACTCTGAGCAAAATAATGAAAACCTGATGCAGGTGTTCGATAAGCTCAATCAGAGATATGGCAATAATACCGTATTTTTAGGTGCCCAAGGCACAGAGCAAAAATGGGCCATGCGACGTAAAATGCTTACACCACAATATACAATCAAATGGCAGGGTATACCGAAGGTAAAGTGCTGAACGCTCTTCGTCACCTTTACAAGAAAATAATGATTAGATCCGTCAATCTCCCTTGGTAATTATAAAAACGACAAAGTCCCTTGGTATTCACAATGAGTTAGCTAGGCTATGTAATTACCGAGGGAATGAGACGGAGTAATTACCGTGGGACTTTGTCGTTTTCACTATAAAGTCTAGCTCACTCCCCCCTCATTTTTACTATGGTGTTTTTGCTAATGCCTCTGAACGCTCGATCCGTAACATCTTTGTATTCCGCTTTTCTCTTACCCAGATGTTTCTAATTGTCGAGTGACTGATTGATATGTTGTGTCTTTTCATCATTTCACTACTGATAGGGATTTGGGTCAGGTGAGGTTTTTCTAATGTTAGTTCGATGACTTTATCTTCAACATCTTGGTCTATACGACTAGTATGACGAGGGATACAGCGCCAGAGGTCCCTGAGTTTCAAGCAGGCGTCAATTGTTGTAGATGTTTCCCCTTGAGCATCCACTTATTCGAGCCACTTCAGACAAGTTACCCAGCTCTTCTGCGAGGTCGATGGCATCATTTTTTTCTGCACTTCTTCCCCGTATTCAGTTAGCTTGCATGGTTCCTTGATTTCAGCTATGGTGAGCTTTCTATTGGTAACATAAGCAGCAAAGCCACCATCCACCTGTTCCGTATTTCTACTTTCTGGCTCACGGTTGAATGCATTAAGATGAAGGCTAAATTGAATTTAATGACTTTATTTCAATAAATTAAAGCCAAGGTTAAGATATAAAACAAATATTACGTAGCAAATGTGTAGATTTACAATTCTACATATTTGAACGCCACAAAAATCATTTCTAGCACACATTTGGATAATTTCTAATTATGAATTTCGCCTGTATCAGCCTACATCGGATAAGTTAAATTTGGGGAAAACGGCATTGTTTTTCGAGAACAATGGCTGCTGACGCAGCCAAAAGAATGCTATTGCCTATTGACCAGAGAAGGGCTCATGTGTTTTATAGGGATACTACGTTCTCTTTGTTGGGTTAGACATATCCTCAGCTTTATGGGAAGCCTTTAAAAGAGCCTTATATATGGCTGTATCCACATTTTGTTTTTTTAATTCATTAACACCTTGCTCAGTTGTTCCATTTGGAGTCATAACATCTTGGGCAAGAGTTTCTGGAAGCTTGTCTGATAACTGCAATAACTTTCCGCTGCCTTCTAATGTTTTTCCAACCAATCTCTTTGAGTCAGAATAGCTAAACCCTAGTTTTTCAGATGCCTTAATCATTGCTTCCGCAATAACCATAATATAAGCTGGGCCACCGGCGCTAATACCTGTAGCTGAGTCGATAAGGTGTTCTTCACCTACAAAGAACAATTCACCTAGATATTGAGCTGATTCAATGAATGATGAATAGTTATGATTGGGCTCTCCCGTGTAATAGATCGGTGTGATTCCAACACCAATTTCACATGGTGTATTTGGCATGCATCTAACTACAGCTGACTTAGGTGAATACTTATTGATTTCTGCACATGATACACCCGCCATCATCGAAATAATCAGTGAAGGTGAACTAGTGCCCAAGGAAATGTTAGGTAAATCTTGAGGTCTAACACCCAAAAATAAAATATCAATATCCGAAGGTAATGAGTCCTCAATTTTTATATCACCAATAGTTCTAGCCTGATTTAACCTTTGTTCGCTTTTGTCGATAACGGTAACATCCCATGACTTAAGAAAATATGGGGCTGTGGCTTTAAATACCGGAAAGCCCATATTCCCTACACCTAAATATACACAGTTTCTATTACTCATTTTATAATCTCCTTTTCTGTTTGTTAATTGCATCAAAGTTTAAATATTATCATATTTCCTATAACGCCCTGTTCTAAGCCCCCCTCAAAATTCCTTTTTAAACAAAGAGAAAGGCTAGTTCCATCACATAACCTTCAATCTCAAGACACGTCTGTATACGCCAAATATACTCAAGTTTAAATGGCTTCTTCTGTCTAGAATGCAGCTTTGGTTTGTTAAGTGACCTGATAATTATAAAAACAACAGAGTCACTTGGTATTCACAATCTTGATGAATCAGTTCCATCTTACTTCTGGACATAACCGACCTAGAGCAATTGTACTAAGCCGAGGTAATGCATTAGATTTTGTAGGCGACGTGAAGGAATTAAGCGGTTCCATTCACTTCCACTAAACATAACATGCGTTATGCTCAGTTGGTTTGACATTTTAAACTTGCCTTAACAAACAGCCTTTGACAACAGCAACGACTAAACTTTATTTCACACAATTTTTAAACCTCGACCATCCAGCCTAACCATCGTAATAGTATTACTTTTCAAAAGTCTACGTTGAATGGCGATTGTATATCACAATACTGTTAATAAAAAAAATGCATGGCGTTATGATCATAAGAAAAGCCAATAGTGCATAGTAATGGAAAAGCATGGAAGTCCCTTTTGGCAATTAGAATCATGAAAACACGCAGTTGATCGAGTGAAAGATGCAACAACGGCTTTGTTACAATACTCAATCTCATTTGTCTTTGAACTAGATAGCACTTTTAACCTGTTGATTAAACGTTGCATAGTCTTCTAAATGCCAGTTTTTATAAATTTGACCATTCTTTATTTGATATACGTCAACAGCATTAAAATTGATTTGTTGTCCATTTCCTTTTATATTCCCCATTGTTCCAGTAAAGTTACCTTTGAAACGGTAACGAACTGTCACATAGTCACCGGCAACTAAAAGGTGCTCGACATCAACCGAAAGATTAGGGACAACACTGCGAAAGTCTTTCGATGCTTTTAGTAC
>NZ_FPLG01000062.1:0-3207 GCF_900120065.1 Moritella viscosa | reverse complement strand
GTTCCACTGATTATTGCAGTGAACAAAATGGATAAAGAAGGTGCTGATCCGGATCGTGTTAAAAACGAACTTGCACAACATGACGTAATTCCTGAAGACTGGGGCGGCGAAAACATGTTTGTACACGTATCAGCTAAAGCCGGTACGGGTATTGATGAGCTACTTGAAGGTATCCTATTACAATCTGACATCTTAGAACTAGAAGCTGTTGCTACTGGTCCTGCTGCAGGTGTTGTAATTGAATCTCGTCTTGACAAAGGTCGTGGTCCTGTTGCTACAGTACTTGTACAACAAGGTGAATTGAAGCGTGGCGATATCGTACTTTGTGGTCTTGAGTATGGTCGTGTTCGTGCAATGCGTGATGAAAATGGTCAACCAATTGAAAGTGCGGGTCCTTCTATTCCAGTTGAGATCTTAGGTCTTTCTGGTGTACCTAAAGCGGGTGATGAAGCGACTGTAGTACGTGATGATAAGAAAGCTCGTGAAGTTGCGCTTTACCGTCAAGGTAAATTCCGTGATGTTAAGCTGGCTCGTCAACAGAAATCTAAACTTGATAACATGTTTGCTAACATGGAAGCAGGTGAAGTTTATGAATTGAATATCGTACTTAAAGCAGATGTTCAAGGTTCACTTGAAGCACTTTGTGATTCGTTGGTTAAACTTTCAACTGATGAAGTTAAAGTTGCAATTATCGGACGTGGCGTTGGTGGTATTACTGAAACTGACGTAACACTTGCTGCTGCATCGAACGCTATCGTACTTGGTTTCAACGTACGTGCTGACGCAAAAGCACGTGAAGTTGTAAGCAACGAAAGTGTTGATTTACGTTACTACAGCGTTATCTATGACTTGATTGATGAAGTTAAACAAGCGATGAGCGGTCTGCTTGCGCCTGAGTTCCGTCAAGAAATCATTGGTCTTGCTGAAGTTCGTGATGTATTCAAATCACCTAAAATTGGCTCTATTGCTGGTTGTATGGTTACTGAAGGTGTTATCAAACGTAGCGCTCCAATCCGTGTACTACGTGAAAACATCGTTATCTACGAAGGTGAACTTGAATCGTTACGTCGCTTTAAAGATGACGTACAAGACGTTCGTATGGGTATTGAATGTGGTATCGGCGTTAAGAACTATAATGACGTACGTGTTGGTGACCAAATCGAAGTATTCGAAACTGTTGAAATTAAACGTACTCTGTAACGGTTAGTCGCTCGGTTCGATTAAAATAACTTTATGGGGGCCTTAGGTCCCCATTTTCCTTTAGAGGAATTTAAAAATGGCAAAAGAATTCAGTCGTTCTCGTCGTGTTGCACAGCAACTACAACAAGAAATTGCGCGTATTTTACAACGTGAAGTGAAAGACCCACGTGTTGGTATGGTGACAGTATCAAGTATTGATCTGTCACGTGACCTTTCTTACGCAAAAGTGTATGTTACTTTCTTTAACATCGATAATGATGAAGAACGTATCAAAGAAGGTGTAGCAGCATTAGAAACGGCAAGTGGTTATATCCGCTCGTTAGTTGGTAGCTCAATGAAATTACGTATTGTGCCTGAACTGCGTTTTATCTATGACAATACACTTGTTGAAGGTATGCGTCTTTCAAGTCTCGTAACTGAAGTACGTGCTAAAGATAAAAAACTGCAAGATGATTTTGGCACTACGGCAGATGAAAAAGACGCTCCTGAAGGAGAGTCTTAGTCATGTCTGGACGTCGTCGTCGATGGAACGGCCGTGATGTACACGGTGTATTCTTGTTGGATAAACCGACAGGCATAAGCTCAAACGATGCATTACAGCGTGTAAAGAAAATTTTCTTTGCTGCGAAAGCGGGTCACACTGGCGCCTTAGATCCATTGGCTACTGGTATGCTACCGTTATGCTTTGGTGAAGCAACGAAGTTTTCACAATTCTTACTTGATTCAGATAAGCGTTACTTAGTAACTGCAAAGCTGGGTGAACGTACGGATACATCAGATTCTGATGGTGAAGTTGTGCAAACACGAGCTGTTAGCGTAAGCGATGCTGAATTATTGATTGCACTTGATACTTTCCGTGGTGACACAGAGCAAGTACCGTCAATGTTTTCGGCATTAAAGCACGAAGGTAAACCTTTGTACTGGTATGCGCGTCAAGGCATCTTTATCGATCGTCCTGCACGTCCTATTACCGTTTTTGAACTTAAATTATTAAGTTATGAAAATGATGAAGTTAATCTAGAAATCCACGTGAGTAAGGGTACTTATATCCGTACTATCGTTGATGACTTGGGTGAGCTATTGGGCTGTGGAGCACACGTGAGTATGCTACGTCGTATCGGTGTTAGCGCTTACCCAGCAGACCGAATGATTACGTTTGAAAAGCTGGAAGAGATGGTAGAGCAAGCTAATACAGACGGTGTTGAGCCGAAAGATGTGCTTGATCCATTATTGCTACCACTTGATTCAGCGGTAAGTCATTTACCGGAAGCGAACATGAGCACTGAGACAGGTGATTTTGTATTACACGGGCAACCCGTTGTTGTACCTAATACTCCTGAATCAGGCTTAGTGCGTATGACGGTTGGTGATGAGCGTACTTTCATTGGCGTTGGTAGTATCGATGACCAAGGTAGAGTCGCTCCTAAACGTATCGTTAATTACGAAACACAGGCTCGCGAACCAAAATAAACCCAATGACTCATGGGTGAGATAAAAGGCATTGTTACGTGAGTAATAGTGCCTTTTTTATACGACTTTTTATGCGTCATATTCGTTTGTACATTGATCAGTGAAAATGATTGCAGGAATACACTGACCTCTGTATACTCCGCGGTTCTTCTTATAGCTGAACGAGTGGTCGGCTATAAGCTATTTATCTATATTGGAGACTCCACTATGTCATTAAACGCTGAAGCTAAAGCTGCTATCGTTGCAGATTTCGCACGCCAAGAAGGCGATACTGGTTCAACTGAAGTTCAAGTTGCACTATTAACTGCACAAATCAATCACCTTCAAGGTCACTTCAAGAAGCACATCCACGATCACCACAGCCGTCGTGGTCTATTACGTATGGTTGCTAGCCGTCGTAAACTTCTTGACTACCTAAAACGTACTGAGAATGCACGTTATGCAGATCTTATCGCACGTCTAGGTCTACGTCGTTAACCGACGATTAATTTGACGTCTACGGACAACAAATTATAAGAAAGGAGCCAATTGGCTCCT
>NZ_FPLG01000045.1:0-1540 GCF_900120065.1 Moritella viscosa | reverse complement strand
CCGACTGTTATGTAAAGACAGCTATATTACTTTCACTCAAGCGTTTTCGAATCGGAGTAGTCGTTGGACGATCGTGTCAGTGTTCCCTAAACAGCGCTTTAATTTAGCCCGTATCGCCTTTACAGATAAATTCATGCTGCTCTATATAACACTGGCATTCGTTATTAGCTTTTTCATTTGCTTGTTCCGATATCATCGTCAGCAAACAAACAATTTACGTAAGCAACAGGCCTACGACAAACAATTCAGATTAACGTTAGAGAATATCCAGTTTATTGCGGTGTCGATTAACAGTGATGGGATTATCACCTTCTGTAATGATTTTTTCTTGGATTTAGTTGGTTATCAAAAACACGATGTCATTGGCCAACGCTGGTTCGATACCTTTATTCCACAGAAACTAAGACAACAAGCGGCTGAAGCATTAAGACAAGCGCTGGTACAAGGGGTTAACCAGGCAAAAATAGAATCAGTTGTACAGACAAAATCTGGCGAAGTTGTACTGGTATCATGGAACAGTACCTATTCTAAAGCCCACGGTAAGCAGTTAGCCACGGCAACTTTTATTGGTGAAGATATCACAGAACATAAGATGGAACAGGATCAACTACAGCGCTTAAGCCATGCAGTAGAGCAAAGCCACAACTCAGTGATGATCACTGAAATAACGGGTGAAATCATCTATGTAAACCCAGTATTTTGTGAATTGACCGGTTACGAGAAACAAGAAGTACTGGGTATCACACCAAAGTTTTTACAATCAGGTGAAATGCCTGAAGCAGGTTATGACAGTCTTTGGCTAACCATTAAGCGTGGTGATGAATGGCGTGGTGAATTCCATAATAAGAAAAAGAATGGTGACTTGTTCTGGGAACGAGCACGCATATCACCAGTAAAAGACAGTGCAGGCAATGCTCTTTACTTTGTTGCAGTAAAACAAGATATCACCAAAGAAAAGCACCTCGCTCATGAAATCCAAGAACAAGAAGCGTTACATGCCAAACAAGAAAAACTCGCGGCCGTAGGTAAAGTGGTAAACATGATCGCCCACGATTTAAGAAACCCGTTGAGTTCGATCAAAATGGCACTGCAAATTTATGCCCGTAAAGAGCAAGATGAACTGTTTGATATTTCGCTTGAGCAAGTCCGTTATATGGAAGCTATTTTAGAAGATTTATTATCCTATTCTAGACCTGAACAATTTAAACCCGAATGGCTTGATTTAAACAAACTGGTTGAGCTAGTCACCAACAGTCAACGGCGCTTCGCCAAAGACAAAGACGTGGCGATAGAGTTTAATTATCCGCATAACTTACCAACGGTATATGCAGATCCAATAAAATTACGTCAAGCATTACAGAATTTGATTGTGAATGCAGTACAAGCAGCGGAAACCAGTGAGCATGTTTGTCCTTTGGTCACGGTCACCACTAACATTTTACTCACTGAATCTAAATCAGTGATCTTAATTGATATCGCCAATAACGGAAAATCCATCGACCCCTGCATGGTAAACAAAGTATTCGAACCTTTTTATACC